>CABUUE010000043.1 GCA_902494685.1 uncultured Collinsella sp. | reverse complement strand
TGGTTGAAAAAGATATTTCAACCGCCCGATTGCCAGATTCGTCGGAGGAGATGTCCGATTCCGACTCTCTTGCAGGAAGAGCTTGAGATCGTATTGGCCCAAGGCAATCTAAAGCAGTCTCATTGGCAAATCTTCGCTCCTGTTGTGTTGAGGTGTAAGGTATCAGTGATTGATGTTTTGTGGCGGGTAGATTGGGGCCTTCCTTGATTCGATGCGTTCTCTCGAGGTTCATCAGAGCAAAAGGGGCTTTCGTCTTCATTGCTATCACGGTGATTGGAACCGCTCTCTCCTATGCCATGCCATACGTGAACGGGAAATTCTTAGATTTTCTTCTTGGTAACCGCAGCGAAAGAGACGCCGTACTCTTCGCACTCCTGGTTGCGTCAATAGGAGTTTTCTCCACCCTCTTTACTTATTTTGCAGGAACACTTTCCATTCGCATAACCACGAGACTTTCCTTTGATCTTCTCAGGGAGGCCGTCTTGCGTTTTGAAAGAGACGATTACTTGGTGAGTCGGACCATCGATCCAGCCTATACAACGCAACGGATTATTTCCGACTCCAGCGTGGTCTCATCCTTCGTTTTGGCGAATTTTATCAGTGCGCCGCTGTCCATTGTAGCTATTCCCATCGTATTGCTTATCATATGGTCAATTGATTCAACTCTCGCGGTGTTTTCTATCATTCTCCTCATCGTGTATTTCTGTGTAATTACTGGGTTGAGGAAACTTTTGTATAGGGTCACGTATGAGAAGAAAGAAGCGGACAGCGCCTTTTACGCCGCAATTGCATCGCAGCTTAATCAGATTCTCAACATTCAACTGGCATCTTCGTACGGCAAGAGCGAACAAGCGCTCGACGCTGGATTTAAGAGCTATTTTCCCAAAGTTTTGCGCTCCGGAAAGCTATCATATTCTCTGACATCGCTCGATGGTCTTTTCGCAGCGTTGTTTCAAGCGGTGATACTTGTTGTTTCCGGAGTACGAATCATTAACGGAACTATGTCAATAGGCGAGTACACTATCATCGGTACATACTTCGCGGTTCTCTTTAAGACTTTGAAAAGTATGATGTCATTGTTCAAATCCTATCAGGACGCCAAAGCATCATGGGATAGGACGGCTATCACGACGAGGGAAAAGGCGAGATCGGGGTGGAATCGGACCGATTTGGCGAAACTTGATGGAATAAATGACATTTCGGTATCTGATTTGGAATTCTCGGTTGTCCTTCCAGACGGATCTGTCCGAGAGGTCCTCGGCGGGTTTTCTTTCAAGTTTTCCGGTCCTGGTACATATTGCATAGTTGGGGAGAACGGAAGAGGCAAGACGTCACTTCTTTACTTGATGCTCGGGCTATACTCATCGAAAGGCAAAGTAAAATACAACGGTGTGCCAATCGAAGAATGCGACTTGGATTACATACGTGCGAGAGAGATATCGTGCTGCCCACAGTCGTGCTTCGCGCCGGACGAAACGGTGAAAGAGCTGTTAGAGTATTTCGACACGCCCTTTTCTCCCTATCACCGGGGTGTAGATGACCTACCTTCGCTGGAAAACAGCGTGAAGGAGTTGCTCGGGAAACGTTGCTCCGCGCTTTCGGGCGGTGAGCTGCGCCGCGTGTACTTATGGTCGGCGATTTCACGCAAGTCGTCAGTTTTGATGCTCGACGAGCCCACGACTGGGTTAGACGCTGTAAGCCGCGCCGAGCTTGCGGCCTATGTTAAGCGCAACAAGCAAAGCCAGCTGATCATCGTTGTCTCTCACGATGACGAGATGGTCGGCGCGGTAGAAGGGGTAGTGGATTTAAGCAGCATGTACCAGGGTAAATGCTGACAAGTGTAGTGCTACCCAACTGGCAGAGATAACAAAAAAGCGATGCAGATGCACGTAGCATTCAGGCGGTTCGGACTCGGTGCCTTCACGCCATCGCAACGCTTTCAGATATAGTTCTCGTTCTCTTACTAAAGGAAACTTTAGTCTACGTCGTCTTGTCGAGACAGAGGTGAAGTGAAGTGTTGTCGCGACGTATCTTATTCCAGGTGGCTCAGTATCAGCGCGAGAATCGCACCAAAGTGTACTTACGATTCTCGTGTCCCACGGACAATATGAGCTGAGCATTGAGGTTCCGCCCTTTGCTGCAACTACACGGGGTTGGACGGCAATGAATATGCCGGGCCACATGCCACGCGCAGCGGGGGTCCATGCCCCAGTATGTTGCCTACAGCAGCCTCGATGTCCACGCACGCATCATCTCTGCCTTCGCGTTCAATCCGTTTGCCGGAGAGTGCGAGGGTTGCAAGGCCGTAGAATTCGAGCCGAACAAATGAAATGCGGTATCAACGCATAGGATTAAACTGACGATTGCTTTGCACCGAGAATACGCCTGGAAAGCCGCTATAGGTGGCGGCCCGGGTTAAATAGAGAAGCCCGTCCGATCACTTTCATGTGGCGAACGGTCGGGCTTCTTATTCCACTTGCCAATGCTCGGCTCATATTGGAAGAAAGCTACGCTAATGTTTGCGTGATACTCCTATTTTTTCCGAAGAAAGAGTCGAATAATGAAGAATAAAAGTAAAAAAGGTGCCAGATATAATGCAAGTATAAAGGCTAATCCAACGAGACCTTGCAATAATGGCATAACTCCTCCCAGACACGAGATTTTGGTATTTGTTCCCATCTTATTCTGAATTGGATCAAATAGTTTCTAGCCACAAAAACTACTCGTCAACTGGATCGCACCAATCTGCTGGCAAAACACAGCTTGATTCTTTATCGACATAGCACCAATCCGCAACAGGGCACTCGGCGATGTCGTAAAAATTGCATATATCAACTCCAAGACAACAAGGCTCAACGGGAGGATTTTCATTTCCACTTGAACCAACAGGATGGATATGCTTCATAACAGCTCCTCACCTTAATCCAATTAGAGACTACGTTTGATCAATGCCACAGTGATCTACAACGCAGATGCTGCCGCCATCCATGTCATAGTCGCAGTAATCGTATGCACCACAGCCATCTGCTTTATCATAAACAGTACAGATGTCAGTAATGCCCAAGAGGCAGTCAAAAGACATCGGCTTCACGCCTGCCTCGTCGCTACTTCCTGGATTAATCGGATGAATATGCTTCACGACTACCTCCCTTTGAGTGCAGAAAAAACCTCAATATTGTGTATAACAAACCAAGATGTCTAGTTCACCATATTTCTAGAATGGTTTCGGCGAACGTAGCAATAAGCTTTGCAGACGGTAATCAGAAGAACGAACACCTCCACAATGGTGACAGCAATGCGCTGAACCGCTTATTCCGATACAGTAGCTTCTCGTTGATTTTTCTCCTGCGAAGATGAGTGGCGGGAAATAAGGTCAAAAGCCATCTCGTAGCACATTTTTCTATATTCACATGATGCAGGGTGTAGACTCTTGGGCAAGTAGCCGTGCTCGTCTGCAGCCTCCCAGCTACAGCCCCCACCACAGAAAGACCGAGCCCAACAGTCCGTACAGTCAATTCTTTTTTCGACACCCTGACTCCAGTTTTCAATATACCTAGTTTCGTCAATTCCGGTGACGATGTTGCCCATTTTGAATCGCATCATCCCGACAAACCTGTGACAGGGGTATACGTCCCCTTCGGGAGTCACGGAAATAAAACGCCTGCCAGCCCCGCATCCGACAAAGGCGATCCTGTTGCTCATAATCAAATCGACTGCAGTTTTCAATGTTCTAAACAAGGGCTTTTCCCCTTGATCAATCTGTTTGAGATATTGATCCGCCAAATCTATTAGGCCCGCCCTGATTTTGTTTAATGAGTGTTCGTCGAGTTTGATATTCTCATCGAATGAGCTCACGGGCGAGAAGTAAATCCTTCTGAAGCCCATCTCTTTAAACTGAAGATAGTCTTCAACAAGGTTACAGTTATTATTTGTTAAGGTCGCTCTTGCGCCGAAGGGGAACGACTCGGAAAAACGACGAACGTTTTTGTCGATATCGGAGAAAGAGCCGCCTCCCGTCTTGTACGGGCGCGATGCATCGTGCTTGCATCCTGTACCATCGAGACTAATCAGAACAGAAAACCCGTGCTCCTTGAAAGAATTCACAGCAGTGTCATTCAAAAGCGTTCCGTTGGTCGTAATAGAATAGGTAAAGTTTCTATTGGGGTATATTCTTTTTGAATAGTCGACCGTTTTCCATATCAGCGGCTCGTTAATCATGGGTTCCCCACCAAAAAAGACGATCGCAAGCGTTTCGTTTTCCGATGAACTTGCGACGAGGTAGTCGACCGCCTTGAAGGCTATCTCGTCTGTCATCAGCAGAGGAGACGTTCCATAATCTCCTTTACCGGCAAAACAGTAACTACAACCAAGGTTGCATGCATGTGAAACGTGGAGTTCGATGGATCTAAGTTTTCGAGGCGTGTCTTTTGTTAAGAAAGTCCGCTCAGACAATCGTTGATACTCATCAATGTCGTCTTCAAGTTCTGCTATGGTCGTTTGGTCGTAGCCTTTCGCAGCAAGTGACTTTGTTAGCAACTTCGAGTTGACCGTTCTTCCCGATGCTTCAAATATGCGAAGCGCATCTTCTGATGCTTGGTCAACCTGAAAGCAATTGCGAGTGACCTCATCGAAGCAGTAACGACGATCACTTACTGAGAAAAAATGCATACGTTCCTCAATTTCATGCTGGACTGGCACTAACCTTGTTTATTGTCGCGCAGCTATAAAAAACCACCAGCGGGGATTCGGTGTGCGGCCCAATCGGACTCCCAAAAGGTTCTATTTGAGACTGGCAAGCTTTGTGTTGTTGGCACTTCGACAGCGCTCTTTATTCCAACATGGAGCCTCGCAGTTTGAGTCGACTTGCCTCTGGAAGGTCCGATCTTAACTTGATTTAGGATGAAAACAGATTACAGGCGCGCTCCTCTAGAAAGAAAGGAAACCAATCGCCGCCTTTCACCAGGAAAGTTTTCATAGCCCACCTCGAGCAAAATGAAAGATGCGAGAGCGATTGGGGAACAACGCGAATCTCCCCTTTTGGGTGGGAGCGAGCCTTCAGCCACCGGCGAACGACTCGCCCTGGTCAGAATCTGGAAGTGGTGCCGGGCCGCTTGGGCCTCCCCGGTGACTTCGTGGGGCTTACCTGCCTGACGTCGAGGAGTACATCCGCAAGATTCGTTCCCTATGCCGTTTGCTCTCACGCCCGCCTTAGTTCCAAGTCGGGCGAGCCGCCGCGCTCATGCGACCCGTGGCGGCGACACGTCGACGCCGCGCTCGCTGAGCACATCTTCGGTCGCGGGCGAGCACGAGGTCGCGCCGGCGCATCCGCTGGGACTGCTGTGCGTGCAAAACGGCTACGTGGTGAGCGTCCCGCGCTGGATTCAGCCGAGTGAGGAAGGCGTTGAGATCGGCGCGCTGGCAACGGGGGAGGGCGGCATCACCGACGACGTCTCGGCCCGCCATGCCCATATCTGGTGCGACGAGTCTGGCGCATGGTTTGTCGAGGACCTGTCGTCCACTAACGGCACCGTGGTGGTAAACGGGGCCACGAGTGTGTGTATTCAAGTAGAGCCCGGCCGCTCCGCCCAGCTCAACCCCGGCGACGAGCTCAAACTCGGCGAATCCACCACCTACGCCATCCTGCTCGGCGCCCTCTAGCCGGCAGTTAGGGACGTTCCTTTCCTGCCGGTACTTGGGGACACTCCTTGGCGCGTCAGAGCCAGTCGTCCGGGGATGGAGGGACCATTCTGGCCTTTGGCGGTCACCCGAGGTAAACCTTTACCGCCCGCCTATATTTGTCGAAATTACACTTAACGGCGGGGTACAATAAACCCGCATGCGGATTTCCGTTGCGGGCGCTTCCCATCGCCGGGGCGTGCCCGGGAGCATCCGGCATGCGGCCTTTGCGGCGCTCGGTCATGTGCAAGACGGGCGGTCGGGTCTGTGGGGCGCATCAGCTGTCCCTCGCCTCGGCATGTCTTCTCTCCACGCCACGTACCTGCTGCTGAGCCTGCCTGCCAGATGATTGGAAGCAACAGCGTAAATCCCATCACGCCAACATCCCGGCGATCGCCGGGGCCTGTATACCTATATGAGAGGAGAGGGGTATATGGCGCGTAAGTTTAAGTCTATGGACGGCAACGAGGCGGCCGCATATGTTTCGTATGCGTACACCGAGGTAGCGGGAATTTATCCCATTACGCCGTCCAGCCCGATGGCCGACCATGTCGACCAGTGGGCGGCCCAGGGTCGCAAGAACATCTTCGGCACCCCGGTCAAGGTCGTCGAGATGGAGTCCGAGGCAGGTGCAGCCGGTACCGTTCACGGTTCGCTGGGCGCCGGTGCTCTGACCACCACCTACACGGCTTCCCAGGGCCTGCTCCTGATGATCCCGAACATGTACAAGATCGCGGGCGAGCAGCTCCCGGGCGTCTTCCACGTCTCCGCGCGTTGCGTCGCTTCGCACGCCCTGAACATCTTTGGTGATCACTCCGACGTCATGGCCTGCCGCCAGACCGGTTTCGCCATGCTCGCCGAGGGCAACGTCCAGGAGGTCATGGACCTCTCGCCGGTGGCTCACCTTGCCGCCATCGAGGGCAAGACCCCGTTCCTTAACTTCTTCGACGGCTTCCGCACCAGCCACGAGATCCAGAAGGTCGCCATGTGGGACTACAAGGATCTGGCCGAGATGTGCGACATGGACGCCGTCCAGGCTTTCCGCGATCACGCGCTCAACCCTGAGCACCCGCATACCCGCGGTAGCCACGAGAACGGCGACATCTTCTTCCAGAACCGCGAGGCCTGCAACAAGGTCTACGACGAGCTTCCCGCCGTCGTCGAGGGCTACATGAAGAAGATCAACGAGAAGCTCGGCACCGATTACGGCCTGTTCAACTACTACGGCGCTCCCGATGCCGACCGCGTCGTCGTGTGCATGGGCTCCTTCTGCGACGTGCTCGAGGAAGTCATCGACTACCTCAACGCTCACGGCGAGAAGGTCGGCCTGGTCAAGGTTCGTCTGTTCCGTCCGTTCTCCATCAAGCACTTCGTCGACGTTCTCCCCGAGACCGTCCAGAAGATCGCCGTCATGGACCGCACCAAGGAGCCGGGTTCCATCGGCGAGCCGCTCTACCAGGACGTCGTCTCCGCTCTCTACGAGGCCGGCAAGACGGGCATCAAGGTCGTCGGCGGCCGTTATGGCCTGGGCAGCAAGGACACGCCTCCCGCGTCCGCGTTCGCTGTCTTCGAGGAGCTCAAGAAGGACGAGCCCAAGCGCGAGTTCACCATCGGCATTGTCGATGACGTGACCAACCTGAGCCTGCCCGAGGCCGAGGATGCGCCCAACACCGCAGCCCCCGGCACCATCGAGTGCAAGTTCTGGGGTCTGGGTGGCGACGGTACCGTCGGTGCCAACAAGAACTCGATCAAGATCATCGGCGACCACACCGACAAGTACGTCCAGGCCTACTTCCAGTACGACTCCAAGAAGACCGGCGGCGTCACCGTCTCGCACCTGCGCTTTGGTGATTCTCCGATCCGTTCGCCGTACTACGTGACCAAGGCCGACTTTGTCGCCTGCCATAACCCCAGCTACATCGTTAAGGGCTTCAAGATGGTCCGCGACGTCAAGCCGGGCGGCACCTTCCTGGTCAACTGCCAGTGGAGCGACGAGGAGTTCGCCGAGCACATGCCCGCCGTGGCCAAGCGCTACATCGCGAACAACAACGTCAACGTCTACCTGATCGACGCTATCGACCTGGCCGCTAAGGTCGGCATGGGCAAGCGCACCAACACGGTGCTCCAGTCCGCCTTCTTCGCGCTGGCCAAGGTCCTGCCCGCCGAGGACGCCCTGCAGTACATGAAGGACGCGGCTACCAAGTCCTACATGAAGAAGGGCCAGGCTATCGTCGACGCCAACCACAAGGCCATCGATGCCGGCGCTACCGCTTTCCGTAAGTTTGAGGTTCCGGCCGACTGGGCTACCGCCGAGGATGCCGTTCCCGTCGAGCTCTCCGAGGAGACCAAGTCCGCTATCGCCCAGCAGGTCAAGAACCTGCTCGAGCCCATCGATCGCATGGACGGCGACAGCCTGCCTGTTTCCGCCTTCGTCGATTGCGCCGACGGCCAGTTTGAGCTGGGCGCCTCCGCATACGAGAAGCGCGGCGTCGCCGTGGTCGTTCCCCACTGGGACGAGACCAAGTGCATCCAGTGCAACCAGTGCGCCTACGTGTGCCCGCATGCCACCATCCGTCCGTTCGCGATGACCGAGGACGAGGCTGCCGCCGCGCCCGAGGCTACCCGCACGCTCGACGCCATGGGCCCCAAGGCCAAGGGCATGAAGTTCACCATGGCTGTGTCCCCGCTCGACTGCATGGGTTGCACCAACTGCGTCAAGGTCTGCCCCAAGGGCGCCCTCGAGATGGTTCCCACCGAGCAGGAGATGGACCAGCAGCCCGTTTGGGACTACATGGTCGAGAACGTCTCCGAGAAGAAGGAGCTCATCGCGGCCAACGTCAAGGGTAGCCAGTTTAAGCAGCCCTACCTGGAGTTCTCGGGTTCCTGCGCCGGCTGCGCCGAGACCGCCTATGCACGTCTGGTGACCCAGGTCGCCGGCGACCGCATGTTCATTTCCAACGCCACCGGCTGCTCCTCCATTTGGGGCAACCCCGCTGCCACCGCTCCTTACTGCAAGGACAAGGACGGTCACGGCCCGGCGTGGAACAACTCCCTGTTCGAGGACAATGCCGAGCACGGTCTGGGCATGGCCGTTGGCTATGAGGCCGTTCAGCACAAGCTGATCGCCGCTACCCAGGACATCATCGCTGCCGATGGTCCGTCCGATGAGCTCAAGGCCGCCGGCCAGGCTTGGATCGACTCCGTCAACGACGCCGAGGCCTCTAAGACCGCTGCCGCTGCCTACGTTGCCGAGCTCGAGAAGTGCGGCTGCGACGCTTCCAAGGCGATCCTCGCCGACAAGGCTTACCTCACCAAGAAGTCCTTCTGGATCTTCGGCGGCGACGGCTGGGCCTACGACATTGGCTTCGGTGGCCTGGACCACGTCCTGGCTTCCGGCCACAATGTCAACGTCTTCGTCTTCGACACCGAGGTCTACTCCAACACCGGCGGTCAGGCCTCCAAGGCCTCGAACCTGGGCCAGGTCGCTCAGTTCGCCGCCGCCGGTAAGGTGACCAAGAAGAAGTCCCTGGCCGAGATCGCCATGAGCTACGGCTACGTCTACGTGGCGCAGGTCGCCATGGGCGCCAACCCGGCTCAGACCCTCAAGGCCATTCACGAGGCCGAGGCCTACGACGGCCCGTCCCTCATCATCGGCTACAGCCCCTGCGAGATGCACTCCATCAAGAAGGGCGGCATGCAGAACTGCCAGGCCGAGATGAAGAAGGCTGTCGAGTGCGGTTACTGGAACCTCTTCCGCTTCAACCCCGAGGCTGCTGCCGGCAAGAAGTTCTCGCTCGATTCCAAGGAGCCCGCAGGCGGTTATCAGGAGTTCCTGATGAACGAGGCCCGTTACGCTTCGCTGACGCGTTCCTTCCCCGAGCGCGCCGAGGAGCTCTTCAAGGAGAATGAGCAGGCCGCCATGGACCGCTATCAGCACCTGCTGAAGCTCAAGACGGTGTACAACGAGGCCTAGGTCTCCCACCGCAGGATCTGAGGGCTGACCTTCGCGGACGTCCTCGGACATGAAAGAACCCCCGCTGTGCACTACGCGCGGCGGGGGTTCTTTCGTCCTGACGCTCCTATTTGGCAAGGTGTTTTTTAGAATCAAATTTGCGCTCGGCCTCGAACGCCTGCCTGTCCCAATCGA
>CABUUE010000042.1 GCA_902494685.1 uncultured Collinsella sp. | reverse complement strand
TGGCGCCCTCCACGGATGCCCCCGCGTTCGCGAGCCGTAAGTACACGTTCGAGGCGCAGCGCGAGAGTGCTTCGACCGCGTGGCCCAAGGTGCCCTTTACCGAGCAGATGCGCGACGAGGGCTACACCATTCTGTGCCCGCAGATGGCGCCGATCCACTTTGACCTGGTCAAAGAGGTGTTCCGCGGTGCCGGCTACAACTTGGAGCTGCTGCCCTCGACCGATCACGATGCTGTCGAGGCCGGCCTGCGCTATGTGAACAATGACATTTGCTATCCGTCGATTCTGGTAACGGGCCAGATTATGGAGGCCATCGAGAGCGGTCGGTACGACCTGTCCAAGACGGCTGTGGTCATCAGCCAGACCGGCGGTGGCTGCCGTGCCACCAACTACATCGCGCTCATCCGCAAGGCCCTGCGCGAGAGCGGCCACCCTGAGATCCCGGTGATCTCGCTTTCGGCCGTGGCGCTCGGCGAGGACAACCCCGGCTTTAAGATTACGCCGGCGCTGCTTAAGCAGGCAGTCTACGCGGTGCTCTTTGGCGACGTGATGATGCAGATGCTCTATCGCTGCCGCCCGTACGAGGCAACGCCCGGTGCCGCCAACGCGCTCTACGAGGAGTACATGGCGCGCGCCCGCAAGCTGGCGCCTAAGTTCAACAGGCACAACTACACCAAGCTTGCGCGTGAGGCCATCCGCGCGTTCGACACCATGCCGCTTGTGGGCGAGGGCACCAAGCCACGCGTGGGCGTGGTCGGCGAGATCCTGGTCAAGTTCCATCCCACGGCCAATAACCACGTGGTCGACGTTATCGAGCGCGAGGGCTGCGAGGCCGTGGTGCCGGGTCTGCTCGACTTCTTCCTGTACTCCATGAGCAACGCCGAGCTGCAAAAAGACGAGCTTGGAAGCTCCGCCACGGCGCGCGCCAGCATGCAGGCGCTCATCAAGCTCGTGGACTGGATGCGTACGCCGGTGGAGGAGATGCTCGAAAAGTCCCGCCGCTTCGAGGCGCCCGAGCGCATTGGCACCATGGCGGACAAGGCTCGTACGGTGCTTTCGGTGTGCAACAACATGGGCGAAGGCTGGCTGCTCACGGCCGAGATGCTCGACCTGATCGACCACGGTGCGCCCAACATCATCTGCACGCAGCCCTTCGCGTGCCTGCCCAACCACGTGGTGGGCAAGGCCGTGATCAAGGAGCTGCGCCGCCAGCACCCCGAGAGCAACATCGTCGCGGTGGACTACGACCCCGGCGCGTCCGAGGTCAACCAGCTCAACCGCATTAAGCTCATGATTAGCGTGGCCAAGGAAAACATGCGCGCCGGCAAGGGCTTTAAGCTTGAGAAGGTGGCGCCGCTCGCGATGGACGAGGTCACCGGCCAGATGCGTGCCCACGATGGCTGCGTGAGCTGCGGTTCGGTCGATGAGAGCGCCGTGGCGTCGGTCGCTGAGCGCCTGGGACGCGGCATTAAGAAGTAGCTGGCCTGCTATGGGCTGGATATGAGACAAACGGGTGGTAGCCGTACCGGCTACCACCCGTTTTTGCTGGACATATGTTGCGTAAACGCCCCGACTATCACCCTTTGCGAACTCAGATTTCGGAAGTATGCGGCAAAATCTGAATAGACCGAGCACACCGAATATGTCCAAGCCCTGTACCTGCGGTTTTATTGGCGGAAAATCGGGGTGTGCTCAAGGGCTCCGGAATTTGCCGCATACTTCCGCAAACGACGTCTCGGTGGCACAAAAAATCGCCCACGGAACCCTGAGATAATGAACAGATGTAGCCGTTCGCCGCAAATTACCGTCCGTTTATAGAACCCACCCCCAGTGTGCAGCCCTCTTACGGTTGAATAAATACACATCTATGGAATTACGTAAGAGAGGACTGTTCCTATGAGCTACAAGACCGTTTGCGTTGCCGGCGGCGGCGTGCTGGGAAGCCAGATTGCCTTTCAGGCTGCCTACTGCGGCTTCGATGTAACGATTTGGCTGCGCAGCGAGGGCAGCATCGGCCGCACCCAGCCCAAGATCGATCATGTGCGTGAGGAGTACATCGCTGCTATCGAGGGCATGGCGGACGGCACGGGCGAGTGGTGCGCCGGTATCGCCGATAGCGGCCAGCCCTTCGACAAGGAGGCGGCACTCGCTGCCGTCGAGCGTGCCTACTCCACGCTCAAGCTGGAGCTCGATCTTGCCAAGGCAGTGGCCGACGCCGACCTGGTCATCGAGTCTATGGCCGAGGACACCCAGGCAAAAATCGACTTCTACAAGAAGCTTGCCCCGGTTCTCCCGCAAAAGACCGTCGTCGTGACCAACTCCTCCACGCTGCTGCCGAGTACCTTTGCCAAGTACACCGGCCGCCCCGAGAAGTACCTGTCGCTGCACTTTGCCAATTCCATCTGGAAGAACAACATGACCGAGGTCATGGCTCAGGACCAGACCGACAAGCGCTATTTCGATGAGCTCGTCGACTTTGCTAACGATATCCGTATGCTTGCCCTGCCCGTCAACAAGGAAAAGAACGGCTATCTGCTCAACTCCATGTTGGTGCCGTGGTTGCTTTCGGGCCTTGAACTGTACGTCTCGGGCGTGAGCGACCCCAAAAGCATCGACCTTGCATGGACGCGTGGCACCGGCGCCCCCAAGGGTCCGTTCCGCGTATTCGACACGGTTGGTATCCAGACGGCCTACAACATCGTTATGCAGTATCAGAAGGTCCCGGGCCTGGTGAGCCCGCTGCTCAAGAAGATGATGATGCCCTACAACTTTAAGGCTATGGCGTCCGTCCTCAAGAAAATGCTCGACGAAGGTAAGCTGGGCGAAAGCTCGGGCGAGGGCTTCTTCAAGTACTAACAATGATCCCTCGGGGACGGAGGAAAACGGATCATTTTTTGTCGCCAGCAGTGAGAAGATGGACCCAGAAATAGAAAGGAGTGGCAATGGGCCGGCTCGGGCTTTGAGGACAAGTTACTGCAGGCCCAGAGCGATTTTTCGCTCAATGCGGGCCAGCACAGCGTGACGTATCTGCCAAACGACGAGACGGCAACAACCGGTCGCTATCAGGTACTGCTGTACGACAACAACTTTGGTGCGGCCGAAAGCTATCCCAAGTTCGACTGGGGCCAGCTGGGCGTCGCGGTGGTGACCGACTACAGCAAGGGAACGCATTCGTTTGGGCGCATCTTTACGGTGGACGAGGTCGCGCGCACCTACGAGCTTGTGGACCAGATGCAGTGCTGTTCTCGGGCTACGTACGCAGCGCACAGCGCGTCGGCAATTCGAACAGCATGCTCGTGGCATCGGGCCAGGCCAAGACCTGTACCGAGTACGATCGCTATGGACTGCCCATTGCCACCTACGAGATGGAAGCCGAGAAGTACATCTACCGCGTGTACAAGTACGAGTTGTAGCGCTGCGCTTGGTTGTGCCTGCGCCCCGTGGTTGTGCGCGCTCGCGCGGGGCCACCTCGCGTCCCGCATCACTTCACGTCAAACTCCACGCGATCGAGTTCAGGCACGTTGAGGTCGATGAGTTTGCGGGCGACGTGGCGGTCGTGCGCCCCGAGCGCTTCGCTTGTCGTCACGTGGGCGACAACCTCGCGCTCGACGATGCCCTCTTCCTCGCCCTCGGTAGCCGAGGTCTCGACGGCGACGGTGTAATCGTTAAAGCCCGGCAGCACCGCCGCAAGCTCGCGCGTGGTTTCGGTGACGCCGTAGCCGTCCTGCACGCCGGCCTGCGCCGAGCCAATGGAACCCGCGGTCATAACGATGCAGGGGATGGCAAAGACTACCGTGCCCACAATAATGCGGCGGCGCACCTTGCGTGACAGCTCGTCGACCTCGGCGTTTTCTTCAGCAGTCACAATACCGTCGCCGTTAAGGTCGCGCTTGAGCGGCACGCGCAAAAGAAGCAGCACGGCTTCGGCAGCCAGTGCGATAAAGACCACGTTGATGCCAAACTCATAAAGCGCCGAGAGAAACAGTGACCCGCTTGCGATGGCGATGCCGTAGCCCGCCGCGCACAGGGGCGGCATGAGCGCGGTTGCCACGGCCACGCCGGCGATGAGCGTGGCGGGTTCCTGGTCGCGCGAGTTGCCCAGGCCACCCGCAAAGCCGCCCGCGAGCGCGACGGCAAGGTCCCACACGGTGGGCGTCGAGTTGTCGATAATGGCGGCCGTGGTGGTGCCGAGGGGCGAGAGCTTAAAGTACAACGTGGATGTGACCAGGCAAAAGGCCATTTGCAGCGCAAGACTGGCGACGGCTTCGACGGTAATCTCGCGGTCGAGCGTGGCGATGCCATATGCCATGGCAAGGACCGATCCCATAAGCGGGCAGATGAGCATGGCGCCCACGATGGCGATGTCCGAGTCGATATCGAGGCCGATGCTTGCGATGAGCATGGCGATGATGAGGATGCACAGGTGAGAGCCGGTCAGGCGTGCCCCGTTTACAAAACGCTTGCGGATCACGTGATAGGGCGCGCGTCCCTCGCGAATGTTGAACGCGCGCTTTAAAAAGCGACCAGCCTGCTCGGCAGCCTCACTATGGGCAGGGCGGATGCCGTGGCGCCGGTGATGGCGTTCACGCAGTCGCTTGATCTGTTGTTTATCGAGTTCCATGTCCACCTCGTTCCAGGGCGGTCCGCGCAACGCGCCCGTTGTTCTAACTCTACACCGTGACAGGCGGGGTGTCTGTTGGATGCGGAATCCGATAGGGCGGATGACGCGGGAGCAAATGCAAATCACAGGCTCAATTCCATCCCGCAAGAATATGATGTGCCAGCTCCTACATATATGACGAAATTGTGAAGCACGAGAGCGCGAATTTCAAAAAATCCGCTGGTGACCAATGTTGCGCAACAGAATTCAAAAAACAGCTCCTACATTTTGAAGCGTATGGATACATCCGTGTCAAAGGGAGAAAGCCATGGCAAACTACAGTCCACAACACTTTGAGCCTCGGGCTAAGGCCGTCAACGTCAAGGGCGTTGCTAACCGCGCCGTCGCAACCGTTTTGACGGCGGGCCTCATCGCTCAGCCGCTCATGTCGCCGCTGGCGGCAATCGCGGCACCGTCAACCGATAACGGCGATTCTGTTCAGGGGGGGGGTAGTTCTGTAGAGAACACCGTTGTCGCCGGTAACCAAGCGGTCGCAAAGACAGCTGCCCAGCTGGCCGAGGAGTCGGCAAAGCAGCTCAAGGACGCTCAGGCCGCCTACGATGCCGCCCAGAAGAAGGCCGACGCGGCGGGCCAGTCTCAAAAGCAGGCGCAGCAGCAAAAGAATCAGGCCTCGCAGGCTGTGAGCGACAACGAAATCGAGCAGAACGCAGCAGAAGTTGCCGCGCTCCAGGAGAAGATTGACGAGCTCAAAGCCGCCGTCGAAAAGACCGAGCAGCAGCAGAAGAAGCTGGGCGACCTGAACGATCAGCTCGATCAAGCCAACAAGAGTGTCGAGGACAAGACCCAGGCGCTCAAGGACGCCAAGGCAAAGCAGGATGAGGCCAAGAAGGCCCTCGACGATGCCCAGGCCAAGCTCGAGGCCATGGGTATGGACGAGTACGAGGCCGCCAAGAAGGCCGTCGAGGACGCGCAGGCAAAGCTCGATGACGCCAATAAGGCCGTTACTACTGCACAGGCCAATCTGGACCAGGCCAAGGCTGCCGAGGCCAGTGCCCAGCAGGAAAAGCAGAATACCGAGGCAGCTTTGACGACTGCCCAGGCCAAGAAGCAGGAGACTGCTGCTGCTCTCGCAGCCGCAACCACCGCGCGCGATAACGCCCAGCAGAAGTTCAACCAGGCGCAGGACGCGCTCGATGCTGCCGTCTCGGGTACGGGTGTTGACCTGAGTGCGCTTGAGGCCGCCGAGAAGGCCGCCGCTGGTGAGCTTAAGACCGCGCAGGCGGAGCTCAATGCCGCGACGGATGCCGACGCTACCGCCCAAGCGAACCTGCAGGCGGCCCAGAATACCGCCACCGCCGCGCAGGAGAAGGCCAACGCCGCCAACGCTGCCGTGGCATCTGCCCAGTCTGCATACGATGCGGCAAACAAGGAGTACAAGGACGCGGCCAGTAAGCGTGACACCGCGAAGTCGGCATACGAGCAGGCCCAGCAGACCGAAGCCGACAAGAAGGCGGAGTACGACCGACTCGTCGAGGTCCGCCAGCAGAAGAGCAACGAGTTCGATCAGGCTCGTGCTGAAGTAACCGACGCACACAATGCATACGACGCCGCAAACGCCGAGGTCGAGAAGCTCAACCAGCAGATTGCCGACCTCAAGTCGCACATGACCGTAGACCAGAATGTCATCAACCAGGGTATGTTCGGCTTCTTGAACTACATCATTGGCGGCAGCCAGTTCACAGCCACGCAGAAGTCGAATGCGAGCACTGCCGCGTCGATGCTCATGGGGACGACAGATAAACAGAGCTGGTATGATAGTTACGTCGATCAGGACATGTCTCGCGACACCAATCCGCTCTCCTTGGAGCAGATGCGTAACGCCCTGACCTATCTCGATACCCAGAACAACCTCCGCAAGGCGAACGGTCAGTCTGAGCTTAGCGTCAGCCTCCGCATGACTGCGGCAGCCGCCCTCAATACATCATATTCATCGAACATCTGGGGGCACTCGAACTGCTATTTCGATCAAGGTGAGAACCTTGCAGGCGGCGGCGGGGCATACACCGGAGGCGAGACCGAGGATACGCTTGGCTGGCCATATACCGGTCTCTACACCCAGGAGAAAAAGGCGTTCGATAAGTACGTCGAGCAGTATGGTGACGCACTTGGAAGCCATCGATATGATTCCTACTATATCTACCAGCACTACAACAGCATCTACCATGAGTGCGGGCACTATCTAAACATCATCGATGCCGGCGCGAAGGCTATCGGCATCGCGACCGGTAGCGGTAAGAATACCGATTCCGAGGTAACCGTTTTCGACTATAGCGGGAGCACGGGGCAGAAGGATTTCACTGTCTCCGAGTTCAAGAAGCTCGTCAACGACTACATCGAATCCGCCTACAATGCAGGCGGCACGCAGGAGCAGAAGGAGCAGCTAAAGCAGCTTCAGAATAAGCTGGCAGAGGCGCAGAAGAACTTCGGGACTGCTGGAACGGCTTATTCTAACGCATTGGATAAGCAAGAAAGCGCTCGCGATGCCTATACCGCGGCCGACACGAACATGAACACCGCCAAGGGCGAGTACGAGAAGGCTAAATCCAGCACCGCCGCCGCGAAGACGGCATACGACGCCGCCGAAGCCAAACTCAAGGGTGTCGACGTCAAGACGCCCCAGACCAAGCTCGACGCCGCCAAGGGCGAGGCCGCTACTGCCCAGGCAGCTCTCGATAAGGCAAACGCCACGCTTGCTGACAGCAAGACGAAGGCAGCCGAGGCCGCTGCTCACAAGGCGAAGGCTCGCAGCGCCCGCGACGCCGCCAAGGTAAAGTCCGATCAGGCCAACGAGGCGTATGACAACGCTACCGCTTCGGTCAAGGACCTTGCCGCCAAGTGCGATGCCGCCAAGACGGATCTTGCGAACAAGCAGGGCACGCTTAACGATGCCAAGAAGGCCGACGACACTGCCCAGGCTGGTGTAGACAAGGCCCAGGCCGCAGATGTCCAGGCCGCGACCACTCTTTCGGACGCCAAGCAGGCAGTTGCCGCCAAGACGCAGGCCCTGTCCGACGCACAGGCGAAGGTCAAGGCTGCCGAGGGCGAGCTGGCCGGCGCAAACAAGGCCTTCGAGCGCTTCGCCGGCGCCCAGAAGGCGGTCGACGACGCCAAGACCGCCTATGACGCTGCCGTGGCCAGTGTCGCCGATGCCCAGAAGCAGCTCGAGGCCGCCAACGAAGCCGTCGTCGATGCGAACCTCGAGATCGTCAAGGCCAAGGCCGAGCTTGCCAGCGACGAGGCGCTCAAGGCCGATCTTGAGGCTGTCGACCACAAGGCATCCCTTGCCGCGGGCACGACGGGCAACGAGAAGCTGGTCAAGCTTAACGCTGCCTACGCTCGCTATAAGGCCGCCGTCGATGCTGCCGCTGGTCTCAAGGCTGCTCTGAGCGATGCCGATGCCAAGCTGTCCGATGCCAACGACGCCTATGCCGCCGCGCTTGCCGAGCTTAACGATGCCAAGGATGCCCTGGCTGCCGCGCAGGCCGAGTACGACAAGTATCATCCCAAGGCTGAGCCGCAGGCCAAGGCTCAGGTTGCGCAGGCTGCTGCAAAGGCTCCTGTCGCCAAGAAGAAGGCTGCGGACGCTGCGCTCGCCCAGACCGGTGATACCTCCGCGCTTGCGGGCGAGGTCTTCGTTATCGGCGGTATTACGCTCGTGGCCGCGGGCGTGACGCTGGGCGATCGTCGTCGCAAGCACATGTAGTGATCCGGGCGTAGATTCTGCAACGAACTTCGGTTCATAGCAGGAACGCTTCGATAGCTAAACCGATAAGGCCGGCGCGCTGTTAAACGCAGCGCGCCGGCCTTTCTTTGTTTCGATATCAAAAAGCCCGGTCGGCAGCCGCGAAAGCTACCGACCGGGCAAATCGTAGGCAATATGGTTGCTGTCGAGCGGCTGCTCAGCTTAGCCCAGCAGGCTTAAGCCCACGGAGACAAACGCCAGGATAACGCCGACGATGGACTCGCCGCCGAGCAGGCCGCTGGCGACAACCAGGCCCTGCTCCTGGAAGGCGGCGTCCTTGGCAGCCCTCTCCTCGTCAGAAAGACCAGCGGTGGCGTCGCGGTGGGCGGACCACTTGTCGTAGGCGAGCTTGACGCAGGAGCCCAGGAATGCCGTGAGCGACATGTAGAACGGCAGGTACACGCCCAGGCCGATCATCATGGCCGGAATGCCGAGCCAGTACATGACGATGCCGGCGATAAAGCCGCCAACGAACCACGGCACGCTCGGGATGCCCGAGACCATGGTGGCGACCACACTTGCCTGCGCGGCCACAAAGCTCTTGTCGGGGCCAAAGGCGTCCGGACCATAGGCGGTGACGAGCGCGACCATGACGGCTGCGGCGACCAGGGCGCCCACGATGCCGCCAATGGCTTGGCCGATCCACTGCGCACGCGGGTTGGTGCCCAGCACGGCGCCGGCCTTAAAGTCGTTCATGACGTCGCCCGCAAGGCCGCACGCCACGGCAACGATGCCGGCGATAAAGAACAGCTTGACCTGAGCGATCTGTGCGAAGGCAGCCACGATGAGCATAACGATGAGGCCAAAGATCTCCATGGGGTCGATGCCCGTCTGGCCGCAGCTCTGTGCGCTCATGATGGTGGTGACAAAGGTGAACAGCGTGACGATGACGGCCGGAACGGGGCCAAGGTCAAGCACGATGGCGATGATCACGGCGATGGCGGCAGCGCCCAGGCCGATGATGCCGGCGTCGAGCTTAAGGGAGCCCGAGATGAGCGATTGCTCGTCGGTGTCGGTGGAGCTGTCGGCGGCAAGACCGCGGACGATGCCGGCGACCTGCGGCAGGATGTCCTTGAGGACGACGGCGACGCCAAAGCCCATCATGAGGCCCATGCCCAGGGACTTAACAATGCCCTGCGCAGTCACAACATCGAACAGACCGGCAGCGGTGCCACCCACGATGATGCCAAAGTTGCCCAGCAGCGCGCCGGCAAACCAGAAGGCGACGGGGGCGAAGCCCACGAGGAAGCCGACGGAGAGCAGCATGGGCGAGTTGTAGATGCCAAAGGTCACGCCGGGGATGTTGAGCGTGCACAGCATGCTGGGCACCACGCCCAGGGCGTCGCGCAGCACGCTGTAGATGCCGGCGATGGCCATAGAGCCAAAGAGCTGCTTGCCGGTCTTGCCGCCGGCCTCGGTGGCGCGCAAGGTCTGAGCTGCGGCGTTGCCGGTGGGGAACTCAAGCGCGGCGTCCACGATAAAGTGACGGTGGATGAGCGCT
>CABUUE010000041.1 GCA_902494685.1 uncultured Collinsella sp. | reverse complement strand
TGAGCACGCTACTCACCGACCCGGTGACGCTCGGCGTGTACTTTGGCATGCTGCTGGGCAAGCCGATTGGTATCTTTGGCATGACGTTTGCCCTGGTTAAGTTTAGGGTCTGCGAGCTGCCGCATAACGTTAACCGGCACATGATTGCCGGTGTGGGCATTCTGGGCGGCATCGGCTTCACCATGTCGATCCTCATCAGCGGCCTTGCCTTCCCGACGGCCCAGTTTGAGGTCCTGGCCGCCAAGGCCGCCATCCTTGCCGGTTCGGTCACCGCTGCCGTGCTCGGTATGATCTACATGAGTGTGGTCTGCAAACACCCCGCGCCCAAAGACAAGTAAAAGCATATACAAGTTTGAAAACGCCGCCTGTGGACACCATCACAAGCGGCGTTTTAGTCAATGGGGACGTTCTTAAATGACTAGGTTTATTCCACGGTGCCGTAGACGGCGCCCCAGCCGTGGGCGGCCAAGGCGGAGTTGAGCTGGTCGCAAAGTGACTGGCGGTCGTAGTAACCGGGCGGCAAAAGGTTCACGATTTCCATGAGATCGGGCGCCAGGTCCAAGATCTCGGCCTGTACGATCAGATCCAGGCGGTCGATGGCGCGGCGGTCGTAAAACAGCCCGTCGACCAGGCGCTGCAGGTCGCCGAATTCCTCGGCCTGGAACGATCCGTATTCCATAGTGCCTCCTTGGGCGCCCCACGCCGGCATGCGCGGCGATTCATAATTCATTGCGATGAACTTAATCTATCACGGCTTCATGCCGTTGCGGCGGTGGCGGTCTATACTTAGACGAACTGCAACGTCCCGCTTCGCGAAAGGTCGCACCCATGCAGACGATCTACCAGAAGATGGAAACCACCGAACTCGATGCCGCCATCGAGGCGCTCAAAGCCGAGGTCGCCGAGGTCAAGGCCAAGGGCCTGGCGCTCGACATGGCCCGCGGCAAGCCGTCGCCCTCCCAGGTGGACATCTCTCGACCCATGCTCGATATCCTCAATGCCGATGCCGATCTGCACGACGGCAACGTCGACTGCTCAAACTACGGTTGCTTTGAGGGCATTCCCTCGGCACGCAAGCTGGCGGGGGAGTTCCTGGGTTGCCCTGCCGAGCAGACGCTCGTACTGGGTTCGTCGAGCCTTCTGATCGAGCACGATATCGCCGGCATGTTTTGGCGCTGCGGTTCGTGCGGCAGCGAGCCTTGGGAGGCTTACGAGGCCGCGCACGACGGCAAGAAAGTCAAGTTCCTGTGCCCTGTTCCCGGCTACGACCGTCACTTTGGCATCACCGCCGACCTGGGTATCGAGAATGTCCCCGTCGCGATGACCGACAACGGCCCCGACATGGACGAGGTCGAGCGTCTGGTTGCCGCCGCCGACTCCATCAAGGGCATCTGGTGCGTGCCCAAGTATTCCAACCCCACGGGCATCACCTTTAGCGAGGACACCGTGCGTCGCCTGGTCGAGATGCCCACGGCCGCGCCCGATTTCCGCATCTTCTGGGACAACGCCTACTGCGTGCACGACCTGTACGACGAGACCGACGAGCTCGCCAATATCTTCGACCTCGCTCGCGCGGCGGGCACCGAGGACCGCGTGGTGGCTTTTGCCTCGACGTCCAAGATTACCTTCCCGGGCGCCGGCATCGGCTTCATCGGTGCGAGCCCCGCGGTCATCGCCGAGTTCTCCAAGCGCCTGAAGGCCGGCCTCATCAGCGCCGACAAGCTCAACCAGCTGCGCCACGTGCGCTTCCTTCCCACCATCGAGGCGGTCAAGGAGCACATGAAAAAGCATGCCGAGTTCCTGCGTCCGCGCTTTGAGGCCGTTGAGCGCAAGCTCACCGAGGGCCTGGGCGATACGGGCTGTGCCACCTGGACGCACCCCCGCGGCGGCTACTTTGTAAGCTTCGATGGTCCCGAGGGCTCGGCCCAGAAGGTCGCCGCGCTTTGCGCCGACCTGGGCGTCAAGCTCACGCCGGCCGGTGCCACCTGGCCCTATGGCAAGGATCCGCGCGATACCAACATCCGTATTGCGCCGAGCTATCCCACGGTCGAGGACCTGGAGGCCGCGCTCGACGTGCTGGTGCTGGCCGTTAAGCTTGTCGCTGCCGAGCTTGCTCGTGCCGAGCGCGCCTAACGCCTAGGGCCCCGCAAGTCCGCGCCCAGTACTATCCGCACTTTCGATACGTAAAGGAGCGTATACATGGATTTGGGTATTTCCACCAACCCCACGCCGGAGATCTACACCATTAAGGTAACCGGCGAGATCGATATCTCTAACGCCGATAGCCTGCGCAATGCTATCGACCTGGCGCTCGAGCAGCCCACTGAGGCCGTTGAGCTCGATTTTGCCCAGGTGAGCTACATCGATTCGACGGGCATTGGCGTGCTCGTGGGCGCCGCGCACCACGCGGTCGACCACGGTAAGCGCTTTAGCTGCACTAATGTGCAGCCCCAGGTGATGCGCGTGGTTCAGCTGCTGGGCGTCGACCAGGAGATTTCGATCACGGCGGCATAATCTTTGCCCCCAAAAGGGCGTGCCGTTTGGCATATGTTTGTGATGCGCTCGGACGTTTTGGCGTCCGGGCGCTATACTTGACCGAATGAATAGACGAGTTCCGGCCGAATGGCGCGGTGCGGGCTCGACTCACATCGAGCCTTGGAGGTATGTGTGTTTGGTATTGGAGAGGGTGAGCTCGCGATCATCGTGGTCTTCGGCTTTTTGCTGTTTGGCCCGGATAAGCTCCCACAGATGGGCCGCACGATCGGCCGTGCCATTCGTCAGTTCCGCGAGACGCAGGAAAAGATGACGGCCGTTGTTCAGTCCGAGATCATCGATCCGGTAAGCGAGGCTGCTTCGGCTCCGGTCAAGCCCAAGAAGGCTGCCGTCGATGACGATTCCGATGCGGACGAGGATGCCGCCGGGACGGCTGCACCCGCAAAGAAGGAGACCTTTGCCGAGCGCCGTGCCCGCCTTGCCGCCGAGAAGGCCGCGAGCGAGGGTGCTGCTGGGGGCGAGAATGCTGCCGAGGAGCCTGCGACCGAGGGCACCGACGCCGGGTCCGCCGATGCCGCTGCCGAGCCCGAGACTGCTGCAGAGCCGGAGCCCGAGCCTGCAGAGCCCACGACGGCTGACCTCTACGCCCGTCGTCCCCGTAAGCGCAAGGCCGTCGTCGACCAGCTCGCTCGCGAGCTCGAGGCCGAGGACGACGCCGCTGCCGCCGACGCCCCGAAGGGAGGCGATGAGTAATGCCTATCGGACCTGCGCGTATGCCGCTCTTCGATCACCTGGGAGAGCTCCGTCGCCGCCTGACCATCGTGGTCGTGTCGGTGTTTGCCGCCGCTATCGTGCTGTATTTCGCCACGCCTGTTGTGCTCGACATCCTGGAAGATCCCATCCGCTCCTTTGTGCCGGACGGTAAGTTCTACATCACTACCACGCTCGGCGGCTTTGGCTTGCGCTTCTCGCTGGCCATCAAAATGGCCGTTGTCATGTGCACGCCCATGATCATCTGGCAGATCTTGGCGTTTTTCCTGCCGGCGCTTCGCCCCAACGAGCGCAAGTGGGTCGTGCCCACGGTGCTCGCCTCGACGGTGCTGTTCTTCTTGGGCGCAATCTTTTGCTACTTCATCATCATCCCTGCAGGCTTTGAGTGGCTCATCGGCGAGACCTCGGCCGTCGCTACGGCGCTGCCCGATCTGGAGAACTACGTCAACATGGAGCTGCTCTTTATGATTGGCTTTGGCGTGGCGTTTGAGCTGCCGCTCATCATCTTCTACCTGTCCGTCTTCCACATCGTGTCCTACGCGGCCTTCCGCAGTGCCTGGCGTTATGTATACGTTGGCCTGCTTGTGGGCTCGGCTGTGATTACGCCCGACGGCTCGCCCGTTACGCTGGGGCTCATGTATGGCGCCCTGCTCTCGCTCTACGAGATTTCGCTCGCCATCGCTCGCGTGGTCATTACCGCGCGCGAGGGCAAGGAGGGCTTGTTTGTGAGCCGTCTGGACCTGTTTTCGGACGACGAAGAGGACGACGAGGAGTAAATCGGTATGCACGAGGTTGGCATTGTCAACGGCATACTCGATACAGTGATTCGCGCGGCGCGTGGGGCGGGGGCCTCGCGCGCCGTTTTGGTAACGCTGCGTATCGGGGATATGACCGAGGTCGTGCGCGAAGCACTCGACTTTGCGTGGGAGACATTTCGCGACGAGGACCCGCTCACGCGCGGCTGCGAGCTTGCCGTGGAGGAGGTCCATCCACAAAGCGAGTGCCAGGACTGCGGTGAGGTCTTCGATCACGACCGTTTCCATTGCCGCTGCCCTCAATGTGGCGGCGCCAACGTGCGCCTGCTGCACGGCCGCGAGCTCGACATCGCCAGTATCGAAATCGAAACCCCCGACGATTAACCCGCCAGCCACCTGGGGACAGGGTACAAAGGGGCTAAAGTAAGGAGCGCTAAGTATGGCCGAGAAAACGATTGATATCGCGTCGCCGATCCTGTCGCGCAACGAGCGCCTGGCAGATCAGCTGCGTCAGCGATTTAATGAGACAGGCACCTATGTGATCAACGTCTTGTCGAGCCCCGGTTCGGGCAAGACCACCACGATTTTGGGCACCAACGAGCGCCTGCGCGACAAGGCGGGCCTGCGTTGCGCCGTCATCGAGGGCGATATCGCCTCGGACGTCGACGCCATCACCATGAAGGAAGCCGGCATGCCCGCCATCCAGATCAACACGGGCGGCCTGTGCCACCTCGAGGGCAACATGATCATGGAGGCCGTTGACGCCTTCGACCAGGCAGTGGGTCTGGAAAACATCGACGTCATCTTTATCGAAAATGTGGGCAACCTGGTCTGCCCGGTCGACTTTGACCTGGGCGAGAACCTGTCCATCATGATCCTCTCGGTGCCCGAGGGCGACGACAAGCCCATCAAGTACCCGGGCATCTTCCAACACGCCGGCGCGCAGCTGCTCAACAAGGTCGACGTGGCTCCGGCTTTCGATTTTGACATGGATAGGTATACTAAGACACTCGATGACCTCAATCCGCAGGCGCCGCGGTTTGCCGTGAGCGCGCGCAAGGGCGAGGGCATGGATGCCTGGTGCGATTGGCTCATCGGGCAGATTGAGCAAGCAAGGGCGTAAGTCGGCCGCCATACGGGCGGGCGTAGCCGCAGAGATACGAGATAGGAGCCTCTTTTGAAGCTCATCATCGCCGAGAAAAACGACGCCGCGCGTCAGATCGCCGAGCGGCTGTCCACGGGTAAGCCCAAAAAGGACAAGGTGTACAACACCGCCATCTACCGTTTTGAGTGGAAGGGCGAGGAGTGCGTGACCATTGGCCTTGCCGGTCACATCCTGGCGCCCGATTTTTGCGACAGCGTGCTGTTCGATAAAAAGCTGGGCTGGTATTCGGTGACCGAGGACGGCGAGATGTTGCCGGCCGATATGCCCGATGGCCTGGCGCGTCCGCCCTACGACACCAAGCGTAAACCGTTCCTTGCCGATGGCATTTCCATCAAGGGTTGGAAGCTCGAGAGCCTGCCCTACCTCACCTGGGCGCCCGTCATTAAGCTGCCGGCCGAGAAAGAGCTCATCCGCTCGCTCAAGAACCTCGCCAAAAAGTCCGACAGCGTCATCATCGCCACGGACTTCGACCGTGAGGGCGAGCTGATCGGCTCGGACGCTCTCAACAAGGTGCGCGAGGTTGCGCCGGACCTGCCGGTCGCCCGCGCCCAGTATTCTTCGTTTACCAAGGCCGAAATCACGCACGCCTTCGATAATCTCGTCTCGCTCGACCAGAACCTGGCCGATGCTGGCGAGAGCCGCCAGCATATCGACCTCATTTGGGGCGCGGTGCTCACGCGCTACCTGACGCTCGCCAAGTTTGGCGGCTTTGGCAACGTGCGCTCCGCCGGCCGCGTGCAGACGCCGACGCTTGCCCTGGTGGTTGAGCGCGAGCGCGAGCGCATGGCATTTGTGCCCGAGGATTATTGGCAGATTCGCGGCATGGGTGCCGCTCAGGGTGCTGCCGAGGACGATCGCTTCAAGATCGCTCACAAGACGGCGCGCTTTACCGATAAAGATGCTGCCGAGACGGCATACAGCCATGTCGACGGCGTTACGACGGCAACCGTCGCCGCGGTGACCAAACGCTCGCGCAAGCAGCAGCCGCCCACGCCGTTTGCGACCACCTCGCTGCAGGCTGCCGCCGCGGCCGAGGGCATCTCGCCCGCGCGTACGATGCGCATCGCCGAGTCCCTCTACATGGCCGGTCTCATCAGCTACCCGCGTGTCGACAATACTGTGTACCCTGCGACGCTCGATCTGGGCGCCGTGGTGAGCGACCTGGCAAAGATCAACCCGGCGCTGGCGCCCGTGTGCAAAAAGGTGCTCGCCGGTCCCATGAAGCCCACACGCGGCAAGGTCGAGACCACCGACCACCCGCCTATCTATCCCACGGGCGAGGGCGATCCGTCCACGCTCGACGGCGGCCAGCGCAAGCTCTACGACCTCATCGCCCGCCGCTTCCTGGCAACGCTCATGGGGCCCGCGACTATCGAGAACACCAAGCTCGAGCTCGACGTCAACGGCGAGCCGTTCGTGGCCTCGGGCGACGTGCTCGTGACCCCTGGCTTCCGCGAGGCCTATCCGTACGGCCTTAAGCGCGACGAGCAGATGCCGCCGCTGGAGCAAGGCGATACGGTCGACGTGTTCGACATTAAGCTCGAGGCCAAGCAGACCGAGCCGCCCGCGCGCTACAGCCAGGGCAAGCTCGTGCAGGAGATGGAGAAGCGCGGCCTGGGCACCAAGTCCACGCGCGCGAGCATCATCGAGCGCCTGTATGCCGTGCGCTATCTCAAAAATGATCCCGTTGAGCCGAGTCAGCTGGGCATCGCCATCATCGACGCGCTGACGCAGTTTGCCCCGCGCATCACGAGCCCCGATATGACCAGCGAGCTCGATGGCGATATGACCCGCGTGGAGCGCGGCGAGGACACCGAAGAGCATGTCGTGACGCACTCGCGCGCGCTGCTGGCCGGCGTGCTCGACGAGCTGCTCAAGCATACGCAGGAGCTGGGCGACGCTATCAGCGACGCCGTCACGGCCGATGCGCGCGTGGGCGCCTGCCCCAAGTGCGGCAAGGACCTGGTTATGAAGACGAGCGCCAAGACCCGTGGCAGCTTTATCGGCTGCATGGGCTGGCCCGACTGCGACGTGACCTATCCGGTGCCGAGCGGCGTCAAGGTAAGCCCGCTCGAGGGCGAGGCGGCCGTGTGCCCCGAGTGCGGCGCGCCGCGCATTAAGTGCCAGCCGTTCCGCCAGAAGGCGTTCGAGATTTGCGTGAACCCGACGTGCCCCACCAACTATGAGCCTGACCTTAAGGTGGGCGAGTGCAAGGTGTGCGCCGAGGCAGGACGCCATGGCGACCTGATTGCGCACAAGAGCGAGAAAAGCGGCAAGCGCTTTATCCGCTGCACCAACTACGATGACTGCGGCGTGAGCTATCCGCTGCCGGCGCGCGGCAAGCTCGAGGCGACGGGCGAGACCTGCCCCGAGTGCGGCGCTCCCATTGTGGTGGTCAACACGGCGCGCGGCCCGTGGCGTATCTGCGTCAACATGGACTGCCCGACCAAGGAGAAGAAGCCCGCCCGCGGCCGCAAGACCACGACCAAGGCGAGCACGGCGAAGAAGACGACGACTGCGAAGAAGACGACGGCGGCAAAGAAGGCCACGACGGCCAAAAAGACGACTACCAAGAAGTCGACTACCAAAAAGACCGCTGCCGACAAGTAACCGAGCACATATAGATACGGCGGGGCCGGGCGCGCAGATGCAAATGCGCGTCCGGCCCCACTTCTAAGTTGCGGTGAAATAGGGACTGTTTTTGCTGGTAAAAGGCCTAATCAATCCCTATTTCACCGCAAGTTTTGATCATTTGTTGGGATTACTTCACCTCGACGGGTGCGGCGCCGGGGTAGCGGTCCTCAAAGTCCAGACGGTATTTGTTGTCGTTGGTGCCCGCTACGTTGTCGCGCGCCAGCGGCGCCACGATCTCGTCCTTGTGGTTGGCGGGGCTGGAGTACTCAAGGCTGATCTCCCAGGCATCGCAAATCACGTCGATGCGATTCTCCAGATCGTCGTAGAGCGTGATGATGTCTTTCCACGAGCCGTAATTCTGCGAGTCGATGGGAACGTCCAGGTCCTCGACCTCGTCCTTCAGGTCGTCGATCTGATCCTCGAGCGCCTCGGCGGCATCGCTGGCCGACTGACGCGAGCTGCGGTCATCCTTGAGATAGCACGTGTTAAACGTGGTGGCGCAGTCGCGGACCTGCTGGTCAAGATCGGAGAGCCTGCTGTAGTAGGAGCTCAGCTGGTCGTAGACGTTCTGCTCGCTGATGGTGGCGGCATCGTGGACGTCATCGTCATCATCGTCAAACTTGTTGGGGTCGCCCTTAACGGAGACGTCATCGTCGTCGTGGTCGATTTTGACCTTTTCGATCGTCGTGCCTTTGGAATCGTCGGCACCCTTATCGAAGGGCTTGATCATAAAGAACACGACCAACGCGATAATCACGACGACTAGCGCGGCGATGATGCCGATGAGCAGGGCGTTGTTGTTTTTGGGGGCAGTGGGCGCACCGGCCTGCGGAGCAGCGGTCGGAATGGGTTGCTGAGCCGCGGCGTTGGCCGCCGCCCATTGCTGCGTCGTGCCAACTTCGGGCTGGGGAGCGGGCGCGGGCTGATGAGCGGACTGCACGGTCACGTCCGCCTGCTGGGGCTGAGCCGCCGTGGGCTGCTGCGCAGACTGAACCGTGGTCGCGGCGGTGTCGAAGGCGGCATCGGACGCGGCGGCATGTTCGGCTGCCTGCGCATCCTCTTGCGACTGAGAGGCCTGGCCATTATCGATTACCGGCGTTCCGCAGCTGGTGCAAAAACGCTCGTCGTCTTTCAGAAGCTTGCCGCAATGGGCACAAAACCGGGGCATGATGGTTCCTTCCACTCGATGTGTTGGCTAGATTATAAGGTGGTTCAGGTGCGGTTGGGCCGCGCCGACCCAACTGGTTATGTGAGGACAGTCGTGCCGCGCAAGCCCTGTCGCATGCGTCACAATGAGTGCGGCATGCTGGGTGTCCGGCGCGGCCGTTTATCGACGGCTCGGTAGAATGCGATGGTGGGGAGTGAGTCTGTGTACTGCGGCGAGCAAGGTCGGGGTGGCGGCGACAACGTGGAGGCGTTCCGGTTCTCGCCGGGGGATGCGCCCCTCGCTGCGCGCGATTGCTCGCGTCGAGTGTTTTGTGCCGGGATGTTGACCGGAGCGCTTGCCTCGGTGATGAGTCTCGGCGGCTGTGCCGCGCGCTGCAACGAGGCTGAGAGCTCCGCTGTCCTTGCCAAACAAAAAGCGAATCATCCGTCCGCTCAAAAGACGGAAGCTGTCTCCCAGACTTCTTGGATTGCCGGCCTTCAGCAAGATATCGAAGCCCTTGTTGAGCCGTATGGTGGGTCTACCTCGGTCTATGCTGTGGCACTTGATCCTCAAACGTTCGCGTCGCTCGATGGTGAAGTCGCTGTGGCGCCGGACGCACGACGTGTGGCGGCAAGCATCATCAAGCTTCCCATTCTCGCTTGTGCGCTCGAGGCCGTGACGGCGGGCGAGCTGTCCCTCGACGAGCAGATAACGGTAACGCAACAGGATATCGTGGGTGGCAGCGGCAACATTCAGTCGCGCGGCGCGGGTGTATCGTACAGTATTGACGAGCTGCTGCACGCCATGATCGCCCAGAGCGATAACGTGGCAGCGAACCTTGTTATCGGCAGGCTTGGAATGGATACGGTCAACGAAACGTGTGCCGCATTGGGACTGACCCAGACCGTGCTCGCTCGTCTGATGATGGACACCGATGCCCAGGCACAGGGTCGCGAGAACTATACGAGCGCCCGTGATGCTGCGGCCGTGTTGCAGCGACTGGCGGCGGGG
>CABUUE010000040.1 GCA_902494685.1 uncultured Collinsella sp. | reverse complement strand
TCTTCGTTCAGCGTTCATCATGGACTGTTCTCAGGCATTTGCTTTTGTCGCCCTGGAAGACTTTTTCTCACTGCTGCTTGCGGGCCGCGGAATGAATTCCGTCGCTTCGGGTGTGACCATTGCGGTCCAGCTCCTTGCCTCGGCCTCCATGGGGCTTATTGTGCCCAGTGTGATTGCTCATGTCGACAAGGGCCGTTTTGCGCGTATTTGCGGCATCATTCGCTTAGTATTGACAGCTTTGTTTTTGATCCCCCTTACTCCGGCTAATTTGCTGCCCGTGTTCTATGTGCTGCAGACGGTTGCGTACTCGTTGTTTGCTCCAATTAAATACTCAATTTTTCAAAATGCTGCTGATTCTTCGATGCGCTGTTCATTGATTTCGGTTCAAAGCCAGATGGTGGCGGTGGGTGCTGTTCTTTTCTATCTGCTCAACGCTGTGTTGAGCAGCGCTGCGGGCATTCGAGTCGTATTGCTTGTCGCGCTCGGGATTTCTTCTTTGGTGTATATCCCCGCGCTATTTCGTCTTACAAGCCAAAGGACATGAGTATTTAGACACCGATAACTTATATATCAACGCCAATAAACCCGAGCGCGAGGGCGTTTGGGTTTATTATTGAAGCGTATGTAACCTGGCGGCGCCACACCGCCTGTTAGTAGGGAGACACATGAACGTTCTGGTCGTCAACGCGGGATCTTCGACCCTTAAGTATCAGGTCATCGACACCAAGTCCCACAAGGTGTCCGCAAAGGGCTCCTGCGAGCGCGTCTGCTTTACCGGCGGTACCTTCACCCACGCTGCTAACGGTTCCAAGAAGGTGACCGAGAACATCGAGTTCCCCGACCACAAGGTCGCCATCGAGGTCGTCCTGAAGGACCTCGAGGCCAACGGCGTCAAGATCGAGGGCATCGGCCATCGCATCGTTCAGGGCGGTTGGTACTTTGGCGATTCCTCCCTCGTCGACGAGGACGTTCTCGCTAAGATCCGCGAGGTCGCCCCGCTGGCGCCGCTCCACAACAACCCCGAGGCCAACGTTATCGAGTTCTGCCTGGAGCAGTATCCCGACCTGCCCAACGTCACGGTCTATGACACCGCTTTCCACTTCAACATGCCCGAGGTCGCCAAGACTTACGCTCTACCCAAGGACGTTTGCGACAAGCTGCACATCCGTAAGTACGGCGCCCACGGCACCAGCTACCGTTACATCTCCAAGAAGGTCGCCGAGATGACCAACGGCGAGGCCCGCAAGGTCGTCGTGTGCCATATCGGCTCCGGCGCTTCCCTGTGCGCTATCGAGGACGGCAAGTGCATGGACACCACCATGGGCCTCACCCCGCTCGATGGCGTCATGATGGGCACCCGCTGCGGCTCCATCGACCCGGCTACCGTGTGCTACCTGCAGCGCGAGGGTGGCTACACCTTCGACGAGGTCGACGAGATGATGAACAAGAAGTCCGGCCTTTTGGCTGTGACCGGCGGCAAGACCAACGACTGCCGCAACGTCGAGGAGCTCGCCGCCGCTGGCGACCCCGAGGCTCAGCTCGCCTTCGATATGTTCGTCTACAAGATTGCCGCCAAGGCTGCCGAGATGGCCACTTCCATGTGCGGCATGGACACCCTGGTCTTTACCGCCGGCATCGGCGAGCACGCTCCGGCTGTCCGCGCTGGCGTGGCCGACCGTCTGGCCTTTATGGGCGTCAAGATGGACCATGCCCGCAACGCCCTGCGCGGCGACGGCGCTTGGTGCCTGTCCGCCAAGGATTCCAAGGTCAAGATTTTCGTCATCCCCACGGACGAGGAGTTCATGATCGCTTCCGACGTCGAGCGCATCGTCAACGGCAAGTAATTGCAAGAGGGGAGGGGCTGGACGACCGAGCGCCGTTCGGCCCCTCTTTTGTGCTCGTTGGGCGATATGCTTGATAGCTATTTATCAAGTTGTGATAACTTCTTATTAAAATGCGGCCGCCTTAAGGGGTCTGCGTCGACCGTATTGCACTGCAAAGGAGTCTCATGAACGTACTTGTTGTCAACGCCGGCAGCTCAAGCCTTAAATATCAGCTTTTGGATACCGATACCCGCGAGGTTTTCGCCAAGGGCAATTGCGAGCGTATCGGATCGGACATGGGCATCTTTGGCCACTCCGAGAACGGTGGCGCCAAGCAGACCGAGGAGGTCCCTTTCCCCGATCATCGCTCTGCTATCGCTCGTGTGCTCGAGGAGCTCGAGAAGACCGACTTTACGATTGATGGCATTGGTCATCGTATCGTTCAGGGCGGCTGGCACTTCGATGATTCCGCAGTTGTCGACGACGAGGTTATGGCCAAGATTCTCGAGGTGGCCCCGCTCGCCCCGCTGCACAACTACGGCGAGGCCGCGGCGATTGAGTATTGCCGTGAGAAGTATCCGAAGCTGCCCAACGTGGCGGTCTTCGATACCTCGTTCCATATGACCATGCCCGAGGTCGCCTATACCTACGCGCTGCCCAAGGACGTGTGCGACAAGTACCACGTGCGCAAGTACGGCGCCCACGGCACGAGCCACCGCTATGAGTGGATGATGGCCAAGGAGATCCTGGGTTCGCGCTGCCACCGTCTGCTTTCGTGCCACTTGGGTAACGGTGCTTCGCTCGCTGCTATCGAGGACGGCGTGTGCCGCGACACCACGATGGGCCTCACGCCGCTCGACGGCCTGATGATGGGCACTCGCTGCGGTTCCATTGATCCGGCCACCGTGTGCTACCTCCAGCGCGAGGGCGGCTACAGCTATCAGGAAGTCGATGACATGATGAACAAGCAGTCTGGTCTGCTTGCCATCTCGGGCATCTCCAACGACGCCCGCGACATCCGTACACGCGCCTCCGAGGGCGACGAGCGCTGCCTGCTCGCCTTCGATATGTTCGCCTACAAGGCCATGCAGCAGGCTGGCTCCATGATCGCTTCCATGGCGGGCGTGGACACCATCACCTTTACCGCCGGCATCGGCGAGAACGACTGGTCGATCCGCAAGGCCTTCTGCGACTGCTTTGAGTGGCTGGGCGTACGCATCGACAACAATAAGAACCGCGAGGCCGTGGGCAACGGCCCGCAGGTCATCAGCGCCGCCGGTTCAGCCGTTACGGTCATGGTCATCCCCACCGACGAGGAATACATGATCGCCCACGACGTCGAGCGCCTGACCAAGAACAACTAACGCGCGCATTTGCAAGTAAACGAAAGGCCTCCAGAGCAACAGCTCCGGAGGCCTTTTTGCTAGCAGGCGGAAATACCAGTCCCAAAGTGACCATCGCCAGTAACGCCTGCACTCCCAGCAACGGCACCCGGCCATCCAGATCTTCAGCCTCAGCTCGTAGCCAAGCCGCCGTCCACCCCAGATACCCTAATTGCTACGTTGCGGCAGAAGGCCGTACGGGCTAACCTCTGAAAACAATCCGCAGACCAGAAACGCCCCCGTTCGTAGCTCCGGAGGAGCAGAACGGGGGCGTTTCATTGGTCGAGGACGTTTTCAGAGGTTAGCCCGTACGGCCTTCGGGCGAGTGCGTACGCTACTCAGCAATCTGAGCCTGGACGGCGGTGATGGCCACGACACCCACGATGTCGTCGGCAGAGCAGCCGCGCGAAAGGTCGTTAACCGGCTTGGCGATGCCCTGCAGGATGGGGCCGTAGGCGTCGGCGCCGGCGAAGCGCTGGACCAGCTTGTAGCCGATGTTGCCGGCCTCGAGGTCGGGGAACACGAGCACGTTGGCCTTGCCGGCGACAGAGGAGCCGGGAGCCTTGAGCTGGGCGACGGTGGGGACGATGGCGGCGTCAAGCTGCAGGTCGCCATCGATGGCGAGCTCGGGAGCCTTCTCCTTGCAGAACTTCACGGCCTCTTGGACCTTCTTGGCGACCTCGCCGCCGGCGGAGCCCATGGTGGAGTAGGAGAGCATGGCCACGTGCGGCTCAACGTTGCCCATGAAGGTGGACCAGGAGTGAGCGGAGGCGATGGCGATCTCGGAGAGCTCGTCGGAGGACGGGTTGATGTTGAGGCCGCAGTCGGCGAAGATCAGCGTGCCGTCGGTGCCGAACTGCGGGGTGTCGGTGCACATCACGAAGAAGGCCGAGACCAGCTTGGTGCCCGGGGCGGTCTTGAGGATCTGAAGCGCAGGGCGCAGGGTGTCGGCGGTGGAGTGGCAGGCGCCGGAGACCAGGCCGTCGGCGTCGCCCATCTTGACCATCATGGTGCCAAAGTAGGTGGCGTCCATCACCTGGGCGCGAGCCTGCTCGATGGTAACGCCCTTCTTGGCGCGGAGCTCAGCAAACTTCTGCGCGTACTCCTCGTGCTTCTCGGCATTGCGCGGGTCGATGACGGTAGCGCCGGGAACGTCGATCTCGTCGGGGTTGCCCAGGATGACGATCTTTGCCAGACCCTCCTCGATGATCTTGGTGGCCGCGACGATAGTGCGCGGATCCTCGCCCTCGGGCAGGACGATTGTCTTAAGGTCGGCCTTGGCGGCAGACTTCATACGGTTTAGGAAATCGCTCATGTTACTCCTTACAAGCGTTTCAATAAGCTCCAGGCGCGTGGCTGTTCACGAATAAACCCGCTGCTAGCGGGTTTACCTTTCAATTATGTACGCCGCGGTGCTTGAGCTTTCCTTGTGTGGCAAGCTCATTATAGGACGCATTAGCGCTATAATCGCTCTGATAAATGTGTCTCGAAGAATGTTCGAGAAAAGCCCAGCTAACGAGCCCGTGGCTTTTGACAAGGAGTATCGATGCAGATTACCTCAGGCCTGCCTGAAGGCTTTAACGCCGGCGCGTACGACATGATTGTCGTCGGTGCTGGATATGCCGGTGCCGTTTGCGCCCGCCGTCTTGCCGAGACCATCGGCTATCGTGTTGCCGTTTTGGAGCGCCGTAGCCACATTGCGGGCAATGCCTATGACTGCACTGACGAGGCCGGAATCCTGATCCACGAGTACGGTCCGCATATCTATCACACCTTTAACGAGCGCGTGCACAATTTCCTGTCGCGCTTTACCAAGTGGACGGATTATCAGCACAAGGTGCTCGCCAACATCAACGGTACCCTTATGCCCGTGCCCTTCAACCATGCGAGTCTCAAGCTCGCCTTTGGTGACGAGCGCGGCGAGGAGCTGTATCAGAAGCTCGTGGAGACCTTTGGCAAGGATGTCAAGGTGCCCATTATGGAGCTGCGTAAGAAGAACGACCCCGACTTGGCCGAGGTCGCCGATTACGTCTACGAGAACGTCTTTTTGCATTACACCATGAAGCAGTGGGGCCAGACGCCCGATCAGATCGACCCCTCGATCACCGGCCGCGTTCCCGTCTTTGTGGGCGATGATGACCGCTACTTCCCGCAAGCTCCCTTCCAGGGCATGCCGCAGGAGGGCTACACGGCGCTCTTTGAGCACATGCTCGACCACGACCTGATTGACGTGTTCTGCGACGTGGACGCCCGCGATCTCTTTGAGATCGACGAGACCACCGTCAAGATCGATGGCAAAGTCTACGGCGGCGAGATTGTCTATACCGGTCCTCTCGATGAGCTGTTCAACCTCGACTTGGGTGCGTTGCCGTACCGCACGCTCGATATGAAGTTCGAGACGCTCGATATGGACCAGTTCCAGCCCGTGGGCACCGTCAACTACACCACGAGCGAGGACTACACGCGCATCACCGAGTTCAAGAACATGACCGGTCAGGTCCTGCCCGGCAAGACCACCATCATGAAAGAGTACTCCAAGGCCTATACGCCCGGCTCGGGCGAGACGCCGTACTACGCCATTCTTGAGCCCGAGAACCGTGAGCTCTATGAGCGCTATCTTGAGCGCGTCCAAAACCTGACGAACTTCCACCCGGTGGGTCGTCTGGCCGAGTATCGTTACTACGATATGGACGCCGTGACCAATTCCGCCCTCGATCTTTCGGATGAGATTATCGCCTGCCATGCATAAAGTCATAACATTCGGTATTCCCTCGTATAACGCCGCCAAGGACATGGACCATTGCATCACCTCCATCTTGGAGGGGAGCGATTACGCCACCGATATCGAGATTATCGTGGTAGACGACGGCTCCAAGGACGAGACGGCCGCCAAGGCCGACGAGTGGGAGGCCCGTTATCCTGGAATCATCCGCGCGGTGCACCAGGAGAACGGCGGTCACGGTATTGCCGTCCTTTCGGGCCTGCGCGAGGCGCAGGGCACCTACTACAAGGTTGTCGACTCGGACGACTGGCTTGACGGCGCTGCCCTTTCGACCATGCTGTCGATTCTGCGTGGCTTTGAAGAGCGCGACCAGCGCGTTGACCTGTTTATCTCGAACTATGTGTACGAGAAGGTTTACGAGGGCACGCATACCGCTATTGGCTACAAATTTGCCCTGCCGCGCAAAAAGATCTTTTCCTGGGATCAGATCGGTCATTTCCGCCTGGACCAGAACCTACTCATGCACAGCCTGTGCTATCGCACGGATGTGCTGCGCGAGTCCAACCTTCCCATGCCGCCGCACACGTTCTATGTGGACAACATCTACGCCTACGTGCCACTGCCGCGTTGCAAGACCATGTACTACGCCGACATCGACCTCTACCGCTACTTTATCGGTCGCGAAGGTCAGAGCGTCAACGAGGCAACGATGGTCAAGCGTCTGGACCAGCAGTTCCGTGTTACGCGTATCATGATGGAGTCGTACCACCTGTACAGCGATGTCGAGTCGTCGCGCCTGCGTTCGTACATGATGGGCTACTTCACCATGATGATGGCGATCTGCTCGGTGCTCACCAAGCTTTCCGAGGAAGATTGCGCCGACGAGCGCCTAAAGACGCTGTGGAATGATTTGAAGGCCTACGACGAGCGCATGTATCGTCGTGCCCGCTACGGCGTGGTCGGGTTCTTCACCAATCTGCGTGGACGGGCCGGAGACAAAACCACACTCGGCCTATACCGTCTTGCCTCAAAGATCTTCAAATTCAACTAGCTGTTGAGTAATCGCTGCTGATAGGTTGACTGGGCCCCTTGGCCTTTAGTTTGCTACTGCGAACAGTCCTGCTCGCACGGAAAGCACATTAAGTGCTTTCCGGCTCGTGCGGAACTTGTATCAAACTAAAGGCCAAGGGGCCTCTGCTATAAATCGATTGTCAGATAGGTGAATTTGAAGATCTTCGACGCGCGGTACACAGGGGCCTGGGCTGAAAAAATTTTAGTTGGTCGTCGGTCGGAGACGGGCGGTCGAGTGGACTACTTCGCGGCGCCGGGGATGCCGTGGGAGGTTTTGGCGGTTTTGGCTCCGTTTACGATGGCGGTCTGTAGGGCCCTTACGGCGAGCATGCCCAGCAGGTCTAGGGGAACGGTGGCGCTTGTCTGAGCGTCTAGTTTGCCGCTGGCGAGGGTGTAGATGGTGTCGCCATCGTTGGTGGTGTGCGTGGGACGGATGGCGTGTGCGTAGGCGTCTGCGGCCATCTGGGAGACCTTGGTGGCTTGTGCCTTAGTTAGTTCCACGTTTGTGACGATGCAGCTGATGGTGGTGTTGGTGCGGTCGAGCGGCATCTGCATAGAGCCTGCGGCGGCAAAGGCGGCGAGCTCCATGTCGACGATCTGGTCGCTATCGGCTGCGGCGCGCATACCGGCGACCCACTCGCCGGTGAAGGGGTCGACAACGTTGCCGCAGGCGTTGACCGAGACCACGGCGCCCACCTTGATGGGGCCGAGCGCCACGGCGGCAGCGCCAAGGCCGGCCTTCATGCAGGTGGCAGGCCCCATTAGCTTACCCACGGTGGCGCCCGTGCCGGCGCCTACGTTGCCCTGCTCGAGCTTGGTGGGGGTGTTGTCGAGTGCTTCGCGCACGGCGGCGATGCCGGCCTCAATGTCAGGGCGAACGGTGGGGTTACCAAAGGCGAGATCGAAGATACAGCTGGAGCACACGATAGGCACCTGCGTGGGGCCGACGGGAAGGCCGATGCCACGGCTCTCAAGCTCGCGAGCGACGCCGCTTGCGGCCTCGAGGCCAAAGGCCGATCCACCCGAAAGGCAGACGGCGTGGACCTCGTCGACGGTGTTCTCGGGTCGTAGCAGGTCGGTTTCGCGCGATGCTGGAGCACCGCCGCGAACGTCAACGCCGCCGGTGGCGCCCTCGGGTGCCACGATTACGGTACAACCGGTGCCGGCCTCCTCGTCCGTATAGTTGCCATAGCAAAAGCCATCGACATCGCAGACGTCAATGGCCTCGAGCAGTGTATCCATGTTTAACTCCTATCGGTTTTCCGCCGCGCCTTCTGCCCGGTCGGGATCCGTACGGTACGCCAAAATTGTAGGCGCCGGGGGATACCCAGCGCCAGATGCAATTACGAAAGTTTTTGAATCGCGCGCGCGACGCGGGCGATGGGTAGGCCCACCACGTTATAGAAGTCGCCCGAAATATCGTGCACGAGCATTCGTCCTCCTGTGCCCTGAATGCCGTAGGCGCCGGCCTTGTCCATGGGCTCACCCGAGGCGACGTAGTGCTCGATTTGCTCGTCGGTGAGCTCGTAGAACGTCACGTCGGTCACATCGACAAAGGACAGACTCTCGGCGGCATGCGGGGCGGCCGTATCGCCTGCCTTAACGATGCAGACGCCGGTTGCAACCTGGTGCGTGCGGCCCGAAAGCTCACGGAGCATGGTGCGCGCCTCGTCCTCGGTTGCCGGCTTGCCCAGAATCTTGCCGTCAAAGGTGACGATGGTGTCGGCCGCGACCGTTAGCTCATTGGGCTCGGCATGCTCGGCGGCAACGGCGGCGGCTTTTGCGCGTGCTAAGCGTTCAACGAGCGTAAGCGGGGCCTCGCCATCAAACGGCGTTTCGTCGATATCGGCAGGAATGATGCGAATGTCATAGTCCGCCTCGCGCATCAACTCGATGCGGCGCGGTGATTGCGAAGCCAAAATCATAGCTGAATGCCCTCGGCGACTTTCTCGACGGCCTTGTCGCCGGCGAGCGTGCGCAGCAGCTCCAATGCAAAGGGGAGTGACTGTGCCATGCCGCTGGCGGTGATGATGTTGCCGTCTTGCGTGACCTTCTCGCCGGTATAGGCGCCTTCGGGGAAGCTTTTCTCAAAGCCAGGGAAGCACGTGGCATGGCGCCCCTCGAGCAGGTCGAGCTCGCCCAGGATAAACGGGGCGGCGCAGATGGCGGCGACGTGCTTGGTCGCGGCGAACTCGCAGACCACGTCGCAGACGCGCTGATCGGCGCGCAGGTTGGTGGCACCGGGTAGGCCACCGGGTAGCACGACGCAGTCGTACTCGTCAAAGTCGATCTCATCAAAGAGCGCATCGCAGGTCACGGGGATCTGCAGCGAACTTACGACCTCACGCGTGGGCATGATCGAGACGAGCGTGGCACGCACGCCGCCGCGACGCATGACATCGACCATGGTCAAGCATTCAATAGTTTCAAAGCCATCGGCGGCGAGAACGGCAACGCTGGGCATGAGGGTTCCTTTCATAGGCGGCATACAATTAGCCGTCTTATACCCCGAAGACCTTCGCTTGCCACGCTCGATTTCCCAATGTTTAAAATAGCCCCGTCCGAATTAGCTACCCTCACCCATCCTCAACAATCTCAATCTGTAACATCCATCGACCAAAACTAGCCGCAACTGTTACAGATCGAGACAGTCCCCAACAGCACCGCCCCGTTCGGGGAACGACCGCCACAGGTACGGCGGGCAGAGGCTCACTTTTTTCCTCGGTTTTTTCTTGACGGAATCTCACCTGTTGTAGTACTTTGTCCCAGTCTAAAAACGCGTGGACTTTTCTGGGCGCTAGCCACCTTTTTGCCACGCAACCGAGCAGTCGGTTGCGTGGCTTTTTTCGTCTTGGCAGCAGGTATCACATGCACCGCCAGAAGACCGCACGAGCCCACCTTCCGACTGCGGGGAACAGACGCACGAGATGTGCATCTGCAAGACAGCAGACGGAAGGGAGCCTAATGGCAGGAACAAACACAATCAAGCAACAGACC
>CABUUE010000039.1 GCA_902494685.1 uncultured Collinsella sp. | reverse complement strand
CCATCCCGAACGCGGTAGAATACTTTGGCATGGGAGCCTCCCAACCTCGTTGCGGCGCGGCTGCGCCTATGGCACTTCGACATCATTGTCGCAGCCCCGACCCGCGGTCACGAGCGGGGCTCCTGTCTTTTTAGTGCCCTCGGATTGGGTCATATTGTCTGTCGGTACCAAAACATCGGTGTTGTCGAAGTAGTCATTGGGGACGTTCTTAAATGACTACATAGCATGAGAGTGGATAATCTCCCGGTTTGAGCCTGCATTCAAGCTTAAAGTGGGAGATTATCCACTCTCATTTGCTATGCGTCCGAAAATCCACGCTCGTTTGTTTTCTGCTTACATTTGGAGGAAAAGCTCGTGGAGGTGCGTGTCGTCGTCGAGCTCGGGGTGGAAGGTGACACCGAGCTGATTGTCTTGACGGGCGGCGACGATGCGGCCGTCGACTTCGGCCAGGGCCTTGGCATTGCCGTGCACTTCGACAATGCGGGGTGCACGGATAAATGTTAATAGCACTTCACCGTCGATGCCGGCTACCTGCCCCTTGGTTCGAAAGCTGCCGAGCTGCCTGCCGTAGGCATTGCGCTCGACAAGTACATCCATGGTTGCCAAACGCGGCGTGCCCTTATCGTCGTGGGCGGCAAGGTCGTGAGCCAGTAGAATCAGGCCGGCGCAGGTGCCCAGGACGGGCATGCCTTCAGCGATACGGGCACGAAGCCCCTCGAGCATGTCCAGCTCATCAAGCAGCTTCCCTTGAACGGTAGACTCGCCGCCAGGGAGGACCAGACGATCAAAGTTCTGCCGCAAGTCGGCCGCCTGCCTCAGCTCAATACAGCGTGCGCCCAGCTCGGATAGCCTTGCCTCGTGCTCGACAAAAGCGCCTTGGACCGCCAGCACGGCGACCGTCTGGTCTGCATAATCGCTCATGTGCGACCCTTTCTGCCGGACTAGCGCCCGCGCTCCTCCATGATAATCTCGATCTCGTCGGCGTTGATGCCCACCATGGCCTCGCCCAGGTCTTCAGAAAGCTCGGCAATGAGCTTGGCGTCGGTGAAGTTTGCCACGGCCTTGACGATGGCGGCAGCGCGCTTGGCGGGGTCGCCACTCTTAAAGATGCCCGAGCCGACAAAGACACCCTCGGCGCCCAGCTGCATCATCAGCGCGGCGTCGGCGGGGGTCGCTACGCCGCCGGCGGCAAAGTTCACGACGGGAAGCTTGCCCGTGGCATGGACCTCGCGTACCAGCTCGACCGGAACCTGCAGTTGCTTGGCTGCCTCAAAGAGCTCATCGTCGCGCAGAGCGACAACGTCACGGATCTGCTTTTGAATCTTGCGCATGTGGCGTACAGCTTGGACGACGTCACCCGTGCCCGGCTCGCCCTTGGTGCGAATCATCGTGGCGCCTTCGGCAACGCGGCGCAGCGCCTCGCCCAGATCGCGGGCGCCGCAGACAAACGGCACGTCAAATTGGGTCTTGTCGATGTGATAGACGTCATCGGCGGGGGAGAGAACCTCGGATTCATCGATGTAATCGATTTCGATGGCCTGCAGGACCTGCGCCTCGACAATGTGGCCGATGCGGCACTTGGCCATAACGGGGATGGAGACGGCCTCTTGGATGCCCTTGATCATCTTGGGGTCGCTCATGCGCGAGACGCCGCCTGCGGCACGGATGTCGGCCGGGATGCGCTCGAGTGCCATGACGGCGCAGGCGCCCGCCTCCTCGGCGATGCGTGCCTGCTCGGGCGTGGTGACGTCCATGATGACGCCGCCCTTGAGCATCTGCGCGAGCTCGCGATTGAGTTTGACGCGATCGGCCTTGCTGGTCTGTTCTGCCATGGTTGCTCCCTTGGTTGGCATGTGCATTGCTTGACGGAACATCCTATCGGGGAGCTGGGTATGGCGAAATACTCAGTTTTCGAGATAATAACAAGGTCAGACTAATACCAGATTGAATGACTTAATAAGGTCAGGTGATATGCTCATGCTTGACTACAATTTGGAAAAACGCGGCGAAGCATCGCTCTATGAGTATGTTTACCAGCAAATTCGAGATGATATCGTCGCTGGCCGCATTGCGGCGGGGGAGCATCTTCCGTCTAAGCGCGCCTTTGCCAGTCATCTGGGTATCAGTGTCATTACCATCGAGAATGCATATAGCCAGTTACTTGCCGAGGGCTATATTTGTTCAATGCCGCGTCGGGGCTACTACGCTTGCGAGCTTCCGGATGCACCGGTTTTGCCTTTGACTACGGGGAGCATCGACCGAGATACCGTCTCTGTGGGCCCCAGCGCGCATGATGCCGATGGACGGACCGAGCGATTCGATACACTTTCTCCTTCCGCTTTGGAGGCGGCGCGGCTTTGGCAAAGCGCGCTACGGGCGACGCTGACATCCGAAGACGAACGCGAGATCTTTTCGCCCGCACCGGCACAGGGCACCGCTCGGCTACGACGCGCAATTGCTCACCATCTGCGTGGGACGAGGGGCATGAATGTCGATCCCAATAACATCGTTATCGGCGCGGGCGCCCAACTGCTCGATACCATGTTGGTTCAGTTGCTTGGCGCGGACAAGGTATATGCCGTTGAGGACCCGGGCTATTTGCGTCTGACGCGCATCTATCAGGCTATGGGCTGCAAAGTTCGACATATCCCGTTGGATGATGACGGCGTGGACTTGAGCACTCTGCAGAAAAGCGGGACCGATGTCCTTCACCTGATGCCGTCCCATCAGTATCCGACCGGCCTTGTGACGAGCATTGCGCGTCGCTATGCGCTGCTGAGCTGGGCCGCCGAGCGACCAGGTCGATACCTCATCGAAGATGACTTTGATTGTGAGTTTCGCCTTGCCGGCAAGCCGATTCCCGCGCTCGCGTCGATCGATGCCTCCCAGTCGGTTATCTACACCAACACGTTTTCGAAGAGCCTGTCATCGGCGTTGCGTCTAGCGTACATGGTGCTGCCCGACGAGCTGATGGAGCAGTTTAGGCGCAACCTTGGTTTTTACGCCTCGTCGGTGAGTTCTGTTGACCAGGTCGCTTTGGCTCGTTTGCTGGAATCGGGTGATTACGAGCGACATGTGAACCGCGTGCGAGTTCGTGCTCGCGAGGCGCGTGATGGTCTGGCGGCGCTTGTGCGGAAGGCATTTCCGGCAGGGGAGGTCTCGATTGAGCATGCAGACGCGGGTCTTTACTGCACTGTGGTTGCGGAGCGCGGAACGGGCGGAAGCTCTTTTGCGCAGGTCCTCACACGCTCGAGTATCCCGTTTATCGATATCGGTGACTGTTATTGGTGTGCCGATGGCGCGTCTGTCCCTGAAAACTCAACTCAAATTCTTGTCCAGTATGACGACCTGAGTCCGGAAGTGCTTAATACCCTGGAATCGCAGCTAATGGGGGGGGGCGCTCTGCAGCCTAAGTGAGTAGACTTTTGGCACTTTGGCGACCAGGCCGTTTTGAAACAAGCTATCTACCTGCGACTTTATAAAGCAATATGGATGGTCTGCGCGGCAAGTTCGAAAAAGTCTACTCACTTGCCGCACAAAGTTTCCGCATGAGAAAAAAAAATGGGGTTTTCAACAGGGCTTCGTCCAGCTCACGGCAAGCTTTTGGCCAGTTGGGGAGGGCTGTTGAAAACTTAACAGTCCGTTCGGTGCCATTTTTGGTGCGTTTGCCCCAATGCGAGACAGGCTGGGTTGAAATTCGTGTTTTCCTGTGCCTATGAAGGATTTACTTTGTGACATATCGGCTTTTAGATACTGGCGTTTGCCCCCTCAAGTCCGCGCTTTGTGTCCGCCGCTTCCGCGACCGGAAGAAGACCGGCAGCGATATGACCTCGCCCGTAACCCGACGGCTGCGGTTGCACTCGGCTTTCCGTTGTATACATTGGTTCGGACGAGAAGCAAACGGACATGCTCTGCCAGCATTAGGCAGCGGCTGTTTCTGGGCGAGCTTCCCAGGGAATCCGTGCTGGAAACGGAGCATGGATTTTTGATTACGTCTCCTCTACTGACGGCATTCATCATGTCGCGGCATCTGACGGATCTTCAGCTTCTTTTTGTGTTGGCGGAGATGTGCGGCCTGTTTGCGGTGTGTGCCCTGCCGGCGGCACTTGAGGCGGAGCTTTCGCGTGCAATTGATTCGGGCGCGATTTCGACAACGTTCGGTTGGGTGCGCTGCCCGTCCGAGGACGGCACCGCCTCAAATTTATGGCGTCGAGACGCTTTGGTTTTGGGCGGAGACCTTGACCGTTTTTGTTCAGATGTTTGCGGGATGCGTTACGGCAATAGATTTATGGCGGTATCGCAACTCGTTCCATTGGGTGCCGCGTCGCCTTTTGAGGTCGAGGCGTATTTGTTGCTTGGACTGCCGCGAGCCCTGGGAGGCGAAGGGTTTTGCGGCATAGAGCTCAATGTCGAAGTGATACTAAGCACAAGTGCTCGAGCGATTGTGGGAAAGTCCCGTGTGTATATCGATCTGCTTCTGTCTTCGCCGGACGGGAGGCGACAGGTGGCCATTGAATGTCAGGGAAAGGCCTCGCACGGGCGCGCGGGGGATGGCTTGCGCGACGCAGACCGCATGACGGCCCTTCAGGCCATGGGCTACGATGTACTTCTCCTGACACACAGACAGATATCCGATGAGGATAGATTCCGCGCGATCGTTAAGGCCGTATACAGGATGCTCGATGCTGAATATCGTGATAAAAGCTCGGATGAGCAAAGGGCCGAGGCATTACTCCGATCTGAACTATTCGTTGACTGGACAAAATTGGGAGTAATCGACGGAAAGATGCCCGTTAGACACAAAATGGCTCGATCGTGGACGGCTGCGAATCTAAGTGAGTAGACTTTTGGCACTTTGGCGACTAGGTCGTTTTGCAACAAGGCATTTACCTGCGGCTTTATAAAGTGATATGGATGGTCTGCTCGGCAAGTTCCAAAAAGTCTACTCACTTAGTTTTTGACGAGAAGCCGATGCCGAAGGCGGTCCTATTTCAGGTAGTTAACAAGTTTGTGAGGCACGAAAAAGGCCCGAACCATGCGGTCCGGGCCTCATCGAGCTAGAGGTTATGTCTCAGGTTGCTGGCTTAGCCGAAGTAGCGCTTGAGCAGGCCGGCGAAAGCCTTGCCGTGGCGAGCCTCGTCGCGAGCCATCTCGTGCACGGTGTCGTGGATGGCATCGAGACCGGCGGCCTTGGCGCGCTTGGCAAGATCGGTCTTGCCGGCGGTGGCGCCGTTCTCGGCCTCAACGCGCATCTCGAGGTTCTTCTTGGTGGAGTCGGTTACGACCTCGCCCAGGAGCTCAGCGAACTTGGCAGCGTGCTCGGCCTCCTCGTGGGCAGCCTTCTCCCAGTACAGGCCGATCTCGGGATAGCCCTCGCGATGAGCGACGCGCGCCATGGCCAGGTACATACCGACCTCGGAGCACTCGCCCTCAAAGTTGGCGCGCAGGTCGGCAACGATGTCCTCGGAGACGCCCTCCATCTTGGCGACGCCCACGACGTGCTCGGCAGCCCACTCGAGCTGACCCTCCTCCTGCTTCAGGAAGCGAGAACCGGGAACGCCGCACTGGGGGCACTTGAAGTCCTCGGGCAGCTGGTCGCCGTCGAACTCTTCCACATAACCGCAAACGGGGCAAACAAACTTCATGATTCGATCCTTTCGATCGATGGCGATTGTGCGCTCGTCCGGTCCCGTAAGGGCCCTCTCCGGACGTGCGTCTTGACGAGTTCTATTATCCATAAATGCAACCAAATGTGAAGCCTATTAGGAATGATTTTTAATAAAACAATTTTAAGCATGTGAAGATGTTAATTGATTAACGGTTTGCAAGTCATATACGGACGCCGATGAGTACAATCGGGCGAGCAAATGTTGACCTATCAACAAATGAAGGAGTTTCCTTTATGCATCTAGCCCGTCGTGCCTGGTGCCGAACATATCAGACGGTTTTTCGCATTGCATTGCCAATCCTGCCCTATACCGAGCCGCGCATTCTGGAGCATGCCGAGGATGTGCCCGCGGTGCTTCAAAAGCGCTCGATCCAGAAGGTCCTTATCGTGACAGACCCTGGTATTGCACGTTTGGGGCTCACGGCACCACTCGAGCGTGCGCTTACGGCTCAGGGGATTGGCGTTACGGTCTATGCCGAAACGCGTGCGAACCCCACGGTCTCGAATGTGGAGGAAGCGGCGGCGCTGTATCGCGAGAACGACTGCCGGGCCATTATCGGCTTTGGTGGCGGTTCGGCCATGGACTGCGCCAAGGGTGTGGGGGCGCGCATTGCGCAACCAAACAAGCCCATCAACAAGATGCGCGGCCTGTTGCGTGTCCACCGTCTCCTGCCGCTGCTTATTGCGGTTCCCACTACCGCCGGTACGGGAAGCGAAGTCACGCTCGCGGCGGTTATCACCGATAACGAGACGCACTATAAATACCCCATTAACGACTTTGTGCTCATCCCGCGTTTTGCTGTCCAAGACCCCGAGTTTACGCGCGGGTTGCCGGCGTCCATTACGGGGCAGACGGGTATGGATGCCCTGACGCATGCTGTCGAGGCCTTTATCGGCCGTAGCACCACGCCCTACACGCGCAAGATGGCGCGACAGGCGGTGCAGCTCATCCACGACAATTTGCTCGAGGCCTATGAGCATGGCGACAACATGCGTGCGCGTCGCAATATGCTTTCGGCGGCGTATAAGGCGGGCGTTGCGTTTACGCGCTCCTATGTCGGATATGTGCATGCCATCGCGCACAGTCTGGGCGGCCGATACGGAATTCCGCACGGTTTAGCCAACGCGATCATCCTGCCGCACATGCTTCGCGCTTATGGTGACGCCGCCGCCCCCAAGCTTGCCGATCTTGCTCGCATGGCGGGCATTGCGCCGGCTACCGCGCAGGACAGCCTGGCGGCCGAGGCCTTTATCGATTGGGTCGACCGCATGAACGAGGCCCTGGGAATTCCCAAATATGTCTCGGGTATTCGCCGCTCCGATATTCCGCAAATGGCGGCCCATGCCGATGCCGAGGCCAATCCGCTATACCCTGTTCCACTTTTGATGGACCGTTTGGAACTCGAGCGTATGTACGAGGTCATTGCGGGTGGTATGTTTGAGGGCGAGAACTAGGAGGGCTCATGAATATCGAGGAAATCGCGCGCATTGTCGGCGAGCAGCGCGCCTATTTTAAGACGCACGCCACGTTTGATGTCGATGCTCGACGTCGCGCCCTCGTGCGCCTGCGCGATGCGGTGCGGGCGCACGAGGGCGATATTGCCCATGCGCTCAAGACCGATTTGGGAAAGTCGCATGACGAGGCATATATGTGCGAGATCGGCACGTCGCTTTCCGAGATTCGACATCAGATTGCGCATGTGGCTCGATGGAGTCGTCCGCGCCTGCGTCCGTGTGACCTTGCCAACGCCGTGAGTGTGTGCAAAACGCAAGCCGTGCCCTATGGCGTCACGCTCATCATGGCGCCCTGGAACTATCCGTTTTTACTGACGCTCGAGCCGCTCGCCGGGGCCCTTGCCGCGGGCAATACCGTGGTCATCAAGCCGAGCGCCTATGCGCCGGCATCGAGCGCGGTGCTCAAGCAAATCTGTGAAGAGGCATTTGATCCGCGCCTGGTGACGGTTGTCGAGGGCGGACGCGCCGAGAACGAGGCGCTGCTCGATGAATGCTGGGACAATATTTTCTTTACCGGTAGCGTTCCGGTCGGCAAGCTCGTCATGGAGCGCGCAAGTAAAAACCTTACGCCCGTGACGCTTGAGCTGGGCGGAAAGAGCCCCTGCATCGTGGATGCGACGGCAAACTTGAAGGTTGCGGCACGGCGTATCGCCTTTGGTAAATGGCTCAACGTGGGGCAGACCTGCGTGGCGCCCGACTACCTGCTGGTCGATACGCGCGTGCACGACGAGCTGCTGGGCCTCATCAAGGAGGAGGTCAGCCGTATGTTTGGCGAGCATCCGTTCGATAACGAGGACTACGGTCATATCGTCAACGCCAAGCATTTCGCGCGCGTACGCGGGTTGATTGACCCCGACAAGGTTGTGCTGGGAGGCACGGCGCGCGAGTCGTCGCTCAAGATCGAGCCGACGATTTTGGACGACGTGTCCCCCGATGACGCCGTGATGCAGGAGGAGATTTTCGGCCCCATCTTGCCGGTGCTGACGTTTGAGAGCCTAGACGAGGCCGAGGCGTTTATTACGGATCGTCCGACGCCGCTGGCCCTGTATATCTTTAGCCAGGATCGCGCGGTTCAGCAGCGCTTTGTGCGTTACGTGCCCTTTGGCGGCGGCTGTGTTAACGACACCATCATGCATCTGGCTACGAGCCATATGGGCTTTGGCGGCATGGGTGCGAGCGGTATGGGGCAGTACCATGGCCGCGAGAGCTTCGATACGTTTAGCCACAAGAAGAGCATCGTGAACAAGGCAACGTGGCTGGACGTGCCGTTTCGGTATGCGCCCTACGCAAGCTGGAAGCACAAGTTCGTGCGCATGTTTGTGCATTAGAATCGGATAGAAGATAGGGATAAAAGTGGCCGCCCCCGCGTAAGCGAAGACGGCCACTTCTCACGATGAAAACGTGTATTGGAGTTGGCAAGACCCGCGGCAACGGGTGCCATCCGTGTTCCTATCTTATCTGCAAGCGCTCTGCCATGCAAGCGTTGCGGCAAGCGATTGAAAGGTGCGAGCGGGTGAAATGTTGTCCGCACGGGCCCGTAAACTTCTCAATAAGGTTAAGCGCCGGTTTATCCGGCCGTTAGAGGAGCTGCCATGTACGAGCCTTCACGTGTTCTTTTGTCGTTTCATATTGCAGGATTTCAGTATGCCGACGGCGCATTGGTCCTGGGCGATCTAAAAGCGGGCGATAAGCTGACGCTGTGTGCCGAGCGCGATAATCCCCATGATCCTGAGGCAGTTGCGGTCTATTACGGCAACACCAAGCTCGGTTATGTTCCGGGAAACGAGGTCGGCCCGCTGTCCTTGATGATGTATTACGGCCACGAGGACGTATTTGAGGCGCGCGTGCAGCAGGTTGCCCCCGAGCGTAGCCCGTGGCACCAGGTGCGCGTTGGCCTCTATGTGGTGGATGCTCGCTAGTCGGCATGGGGGCGGCCATGTTTGATGACGACCAGTTCGATTTGACAGACGATCCGTTTGAGTGGGATATGCTACTCGATGACAATGAGTTGGAGCGGGATCGTAAGAAGCGGCAGGATAAGAATGCCCAGGGTGACGCTTCGAAAAAGCAAGACAAGAGCCGCCGCGGACTGTTCGGCGGGTTCTTTGGATAACCGCCGCATCGCTGCGTCTGTATACTTAGCACGAGTTGAACACGTTGCGAAATGAGGACAGAGACGATGATGTGGTTTACCGCCGACCTGCATCTGGGCGATACGAATATCTTGCACGACATGGACCGGCCGTTTGGCTCGGTCGAGGAGATGAACCGCAAGGTCATCGATGCCATCAATGAGTGCGTAGCTGTGGATGACCGTCTCTACATCCTGGGTGACTTTACCTATCGTTTGCCCCTGGCAGAGGCGGTGCGCCTGCGCGAGCGTATCGAATGCAAGAATGTGACGCTCATCCGTGGTAACCATGACGGCGACTGGGAAGATCCCGACGTACCGCAGATTTGGGAAGACGTGCGCGATTACCTGGAGATTGCTCCCGGCTATGCCAAGGGGCATCGTCTGGTTATGAGCCATTACCCCATGCTCAGCTGGAATGGCAAGGCGCGCGGCGCCATCATGCTACACGGGCATATCCACAGCAGGGGAGACCGCACCAACGTGCGCAACCGCGATCGCGAGCGCCCTATCTTTCGCTACGATGTCGGTCTCGACGCCAACGACTACAAGCCCGTAAGCCGAGACCAAATCCTCGGCTTCTTTGGACTGTAATTCTCGAACCACCGCACAAACCGCGACAAAGGGGGGCGGGCACCTTTGTCGTGGTTCTGGCGCCGTTGCCATTATGGCGGCGGCGCCTTTTTTGTCCGTGCGGCGCGGTAGAGTGTAGGCGGTTGAAATTTGCGTCCATCGAGGAGCTGCTATGAACGAGATCAGGTGCCCGCATTGCGGCGAAGTTTTTAAGGTCGATGCTTCTGGCTATGCGGATATCGTCAAACAAGTGCGCGATGCCGAGTTTTCGCGTGACTTGGACGAGCGCGT
>CABUUE010000038.1 GCA_902494685.1 uncultured Collinsella sp. | reverse complement strand
TTCTTGCCCTCGAGCAACATGGTGCTTCCTCTCATCGCGGGCGGACATACACGGCACAGCATAGCGGCGGCAAAATACAGCTGCCGTCGCATATCGGCAAACGGTATCCACGGTTGTTGACGAACGGTCAAGTTGTTCAAACGTTAGTCGACCACTTCGTGCAAAAGATGTAACTAAAAGGGGCTCCCATCCAATCGGACGGGAGCCCCTCATGCGTTATTTGATTTGCCGAGAATCGGGCTAGTTGGCCATGACGCCTTCGGTCCAGGCCTCGACGTCCTCGATGCGCAAGACGTTGGCGACCTCGGCCACGCAGTCGACGCTGGCAAGCTCGGCGGCGGCAGCCTGGACGTCCTTCTCGAGCGCGCGGTGCGTCAGGAAGATGACCGAGCAGGCATCGCTGACGCCCGACTTGCCGTCCTCGACCTGGTTGATGAGCGAGATCGAGATGTTGTGCTTGGCAAAGATGTCGACCGTCTCGGACAGGGCGCCCACGCGGTCGGCGACCTTCAGACGCACATAGTACTTGGTCTGGAGTTCGTCCATGGGCTTAAAGGCGAGGTTGTGACCATAGGGCTCAATCTCGGGAAGCGGAGCCACGCCGCGGCTGATCTGCTCGGAGAGCGACAGGATATCGCCCACGACGGCGCTTGCGGTGGGGAAGGAGCCTGCGCCGGCACCGTAGAACATGGTTTCGCCCACGGCGTCACCCACCACGTAGACGGCGTTCATGGCGCCGTTGACCTTGGCGAGCATGTGGTCGGCGGGGATCAGCGTGGGATGCACGCGGACGTCGACGCCGGCGTCGGTGTTGCGGGCGATGCCGAGCAGCTTAATGGTGTAGCCGAGTTCGCGTGCCTGGGCGATGTCCTCGGCGCCGATGGTACGGATACCCTGCTGGTATACGTCGTCGGTGGTCACACGGGTGCCAAAGCCGATGGAGGCGAGGATCGCCGTTTTGCTGGCGGCGTCGAAGCCGTCGACGTCGGCGGACGGGTCGGCCTCGGCATAGCCCTTGGCCTGCGCGTCGGCGAGCACGTCGGCGTAATCGGCGCCCTCGGCGTCCATGCGCGACAGGATGTAGTTGGTGGTACCGTTGAGAATACCGGCGATGGTCAGGATCTTGTTGCCCACCAGGTCATGCTCAAGCGTGCTCACGATGGGGATGCCGCCGCCGCAGCTGGCCTCGCACTTAATCTGCACGCCGCACGCGCGTGCCTTCTCGGCAAGCGTCTCGACGTGACGGCCCAGCAGGGCCTTGTTGGCAGAGACGACGTGCTTGCCGTGCTCAAAGGCAGTGGTGAAGATCTCGGTTGCGGGATGCTCGCCGCCGATGAGCTCGACGACGATGTCGACGGCGGGGTCGGTGACGATGTCGTGCCAGTCACTCGTAAAGGCCTCGCGCTCAATGCCTGCCGCCTCGGCCTGCTCCCAAGCAAGCGCACAGGCGCGGGTCAGCTTAAGGTCGATGCCGTAGGCTGCCAGGTACTCATCGTGGTGGCTCTTGATCAGACGGGCCACGCCGCCGCCGACGGTTCCCAGACCGATGAGGCCGACGTTCACGGTGCGCAGGGGTTCGCTCATAGATAGCTCCTTCGTGCATCTTATGGATGGATTAACCGCTTAAAGGTTGAGTGCATTCTAACGTGAACCGAGGGCGCGTGCTCGCCAGGCAACAGGAGTCGCACAAAACGGCACCCCCGAAACGCTGCGGAAACATTGGAAACATGCTCGCTACAAACGAAACTCCGTAACAAACTGTCAACGTTTGCGCCATAAGGTTTGCCCCGTACCGCAAGACGGCCGCACTGCGGCCAGCGAAAAGGGGGACACCATGTTTAGTATCAACAACGTACTTAACCGCAGGAGTTTCTTGGTTGGCGCCGCAGCGCTCGGCAGCACCGTCGCGCTTGCCGGTTGCTCGTCGGGTGGTTCTGACGATGGCTCCGCCGATGACGGCAAGACCTTCAAGATCGGTGTCATCGGCCCTCTGACCGGCGCCGCGGCAACCTATGGCGTTTCGGCCGAGAAGGGTGCCAAGCTCGCCGCCAAGGATTTCTCGACCAAGGACCTCAAACTCTCGCTTAAGTCCGAGGACGATGTCGCCGACGGCGAGAAGGCTATCAACGCCTTCAATACCCTGTGCGACTGGGGCATGCAGGCGCTCGTCGGCCCCGTCACGACTGGTGCCGCCGTCGCCGTCTCGGGCGAGATTGCCGATGACATGCTCATGGTCACGCCTTCGGCCTCGTCGCTCGACGTCACCAAGGACAAGACCACGGTCTTTCAGGTTTGCTTCACCGATCCCACCATGGGCGCCAGCGCCGCGAAGTTCTTGGCCGAGAAGTACGCGGATGCCAAGATCGCCCTGTTCTACAACTCCGGCGATACGTATAGCTCGGGCGTTGCCGACGCTTTTGCCGAGCAGGCCAAGGCGTCCAAGCTCGACATCGTCGATACCGAGACCTTTAAGGACGATTCCTCCACGAGCTTTACCAACCAGCTCACCAAGGCCAAGGAGGCCGGCGCCACGCTTATCTTTGCCCCGATCTACTACACGCCTGCGTCTGTTTTGCTCAAAAACGCCAAGGACATGGGCTACGACATGACCCTCATGGGTACCGACGGCATGGACGGCCTGCTCTCTGTGGAAGGCTTCGATACCTCTCTTGCCGAGGGCGTACTGCTCATGACCCCGTTTTCGGCTGACGATGAGAAGAATGCCGACTTCGTCAAGGCCTATAAGGATGCCTACGACGAGACGCCCAACCAGTTTGCCGCCGACGCCTACGATTGCGTCCACGCCATCGCCGAGGCCATCGACAAAGCGGGCATCGACATTACGGCCGACGGCGCCGACATTGCCGGCGACCTTGCCAAGGCCATGCGCAAGATCAAGATCGAGGGCCTGACGGGCGAGCTGACGTGGAATGACAAGGGCCAGGTTGAAAAGCCCGCTACGGCCTATGTGATTCAGGACGGCAAGTACATCGCCGCCTAGGTGCGTACAAAACGCGACCGGTGAGGGTGTTTTAATCAGGGCAGGGGCGCTTGTAACAGAATGGAAATATTACTTTCACACAATAAAGTGGCTAAACTGCATAAACCGATAGAAATACGCATAATTATGGATAAATGGACAAAACAAAAGAAAAGTTGAAATAATCGCCACTTTTCTCAACTAAAGCGTCTACTATTTTGCGAACGCCGAACACGGCGAAGGATGGCCTGTCGGGTAACCGAAACCCGACGAGATTTGAGAGGAGAGCCGCATGTCGAGCCTCACCGGTAAGTCATTGAACCCTGTTATGAATCGCAGGAGCGTTATCGCGAGCGCAGCAGGTCTGGGGGCGATGTCCATTCTAGCTGGCTGCTCCTCCAACGGCGGCGACAGCGGTTCCGCGGCGGGCGACGCTTCGTTTAAGATCGGCACCATCGGCCCGCTGACCGGCGCCAACGCGTCCTACGGCAAGTCCGTTACACAGGCTGTCGAGCTTGGCTGCAAGGATTTCTCGACTAAGGAGCTGCCGCTTGTCAGCAAGGCCGAGGACGACCAGGCCGATGGCGAGAAGGCCGTCAACGCCTTCAACACCCTGCTCGACTGGGGCATGCAGGCCCTCGTCGGCCCGACCACCACGGGTGCGTCGGTCGCCGTTGCCGCAGAGTGCGGTAACGACCCCGAGACGTTCATGATCACCCCGTCCGCGTCTTCCGAGGACGTTACCAAGGGCAAGGATTGCGTCTTCCAGGTTTGCTTTACCGACCCCAACCAGGGTGTCAACGCTGCCAAGTTCCTGGCGCAGAAGTATGCGGACGAGAAGTTCGTGCTGTTCTATAACTCCGGCGACGCCTATTCTTCGGGCATCGCAGATTCCTTTAAGGCCCAGGCCGCTAAGTCCAAGCTCGAGATTGTCGACGAGGAGACCTTTAAGGACGACTCCGCCACGAGCTTTACGAACCAGCTGACCAAGGCCAAGCAGGCAGGCGCCACCATGATCTTTGCGCCGATCTACTACACGCCGGCGTCCGTCCTGCTCAAGAACGCCAAGGACATGGGCTACGACGTCAAGATGATGGGCTGCGACGGCATGGACGGCATCCTGGGCGTTGAGGGCTTCGACACCTCTCTTGCCGAGGGTCTGCTGCTCATGACCCCGTTCTCCGCCGACGACGAGAAGAACGCCGACTTCGTCAACGCTTACAAAGATAAGTACGGCGATACCCCCGACCAGTTTGCCGCCGACGCCTACGACGGCGTGCATGCGGTGGTCGAGGCTCTCAAGGAGGCCGGCCTGGGTGTCGACGCCGACCCCACCGAGGTTGCCGAGAAGCTTCCCGAGGCTATGCGCAACATTACTGTTGACGGTCTGACTGGCAAGCTCTCCTGGAACGACAAGGGCCAGGTCCAGAAGGACCCGACGGCGTACGTCATTACCGACGGCAAGTACGTACAGGCCTAATAGGCCGCCTTACATAGAGCGGTTTTGATCCCAAGCAGGGGAGGTTTTGGCCTTCCCTGCTTGCTTGGTATCTAGGGACGATGTAACGTCCCTGTTTCATACATCAACTGGAAACCTATTCGAAAGGGGGATGTGGAACATGACGGTCTTTATCCAATACCTGGTCAACGGCCTGTCCATGGGCAGCGTCTACGCCATCATCGCGTTGGGCTACACCATGGTCTACGGTATCGCCAAGATGCTCAACTTCGCTCACGGCGACGTCATCATGGTCGGTGCCTATGTCTCGTTCTGTGCCACGTCGTATCTCGGCCTCCCGGGCTGGGCATCTGTAGTTCTCTCTTGTGTGGTCTGCACGGTTCTCGGTGTTCTCATCGAGGGTCTGGCCTATAAGCCGCTGCGCCAAGCAGGCCCTCTGGCCGTTCTGATCACGGCCATCGGCGTGTCTTACTTCCTGCAGAACGCCGCGCAGCTTCTGTGGGGCGCCACGCCCAAGAACTTCACTTCGCTCGTCACCTTCCAGGTGCCGGAGTCCTTGGCCAAGTTCAACGTAAGCGCCGTCTCGCTCGTCACCATCGTCGCCTGCCTGGTTATCATGGCCGGCCTGATGTTCTTTACAGGTAAGACCAAGATGGGCAAAGCCATGCGCGCCGTGTCCGAGGACAAGGCCGCCGCTCAGCTCATGGGCATCAACGTCAACCGCACCATCTCAATGACGTTTGCCATCGGCTCCGCCCTTGCCGCCATCGCCGGCGTGCTGCTGTGCTCCTACTCGCCGGTCCTGCAGCCCACCACGGGCGCCATGCCTGGCATCAAGGCCTTCGACGCTGCCGTTTTCGGCGGCATCGGCTCCATCCCCGGTGCCTTTGTCGGTGGCATTCTCATCGGCATCATCGAGGCGATGGCGCAGGCTTACATTTCCACGAGCCTTGCCAACTCCATCGTCTTTGGTGTTTTGATCATCGTCCTGCTCGTCAAGCCTGCCGGCCTCTTGGGCAAGTACGTCCCCGAGAAGGTGTAGGTGAGCGTTATGAAGTTTCTTAAAGACAAGCAGACGCGTCACGACTTTGTCACGTACGCCATGTGCATCGTGGCCTTCGCCATCGTGTTCTTTATGCAGTCCAACCACATGATCCCGCGCATGATCGCCGGTCAGCTGGTTCCCATCACGGCCTATATCGTCATGGCCATTTCCCTCAACCTCGTCGTCGGCATCGCGGGCGACCTGTCGCTGGGCCATGCGGGCTTTATGAGCGTCGGTGCCTATACGGGCATCGTCACCGCCGTCGCGCTGGAGAGCGCCGTTCCCTCCGATCCGGTGCGCCTTATCATCAGTATCGTGGTCGGCGCCATCGCTGCCGCCATTCTGGGCTTCTTGATTGGCATCCCGGTCCTTCGCCTGAGCGGCGATTACCTGGCTATCGTGACGCTGGCCTTTGGCGAGATCATCAAAGAGATCGTCACCTGCCTCATTGTGGGTGTCGACTCCCGCGGCCTGCACGTGATCTTTAACATCACGGGCAACTCTACGATCGACGACCTGCACCTGCTCGAGGACGGCACCGCCATCATCAAGGGCGCCCAGGGTGCCTCGGGCGTGTCGACGTACTCGACCTTCCTCGCCGGTGCCATCCTGGTTATGGTCGCGCTCGTGATTGTACTCAACCTGGTTCGCAGCCGTACCGGCCGTGCCATTATGGCCGTGCGCGATAACAAGATTGCAGCCGAGTCCGTAGGCATCTCCGTCACCGAGTACCGCATGATCGCCTTCGTGGTTTCCGCTGCCCTCGCCGGTGCTGCCGGGGCTTTGTTCGGCGGTAACTTCTCGCAGCTTTCCGCTACTAAGTTCGACTTCAACACGTCGATCCTCATTCTGGTGTTCGTGGTCCTGGGCGGCCTGGGCAACATGCGCGGTTCCGTTATCGCCGCGGCGCTGCTCACGGTGCTCCCCGAGTTGCTCCGTCAGTTCTCGGACTACCGCATGCTCATCTACGCCATCGTGCTGATCCTGGTCATGGTCTTTACTAACAACCCACAGCTCAAGGCGTTCTTCGCACGCATTAAGGACCGCTTTGCTTCCAAGAAGGAGGTGGCAGCCGATGCCCAGTAAGTTTGAGTTCAACAAGGGCAAGATGGTCCCGTATCCTTCTGGCGCCATCGTTCCCGACCGCGACCTGGGTCAGCGCCCGGCGCTCGAGTGCATCCACTTGGGCATTGAGTTTGGCGGCCTTAAGGCAGTAGACGACTTTAGCCTGACCATCGGCAAGACTGAGATCGCCGGTCTCATCGGCCCCAACGGCGCCGGCAAGACCACGGTCTTCAACCTGCTCACCAAGGTGTACCAGCCCACGCACGGCACCATCCTGCTCGACGGTGAGGACACTTCGGGCAAGTCGGTCTACCAGGTCAACCGCATGGGCATCGCTCGTACCTTCCAAAACATCCGCCTGTTTAATACCATGACGGTGGAGGATAACGTTAAGGTTGGCCTGCATAACCAGGAGCGCTACTCCGGTTTTGAGGGCGTGCTACGCCTGCCGACGTACTGGAAGCACGAGAAGGCCGCCCATGAGCGTGCCATGGAGCTGCTGTCCATCTTTGATATGGAGCACCTGGCAAACGAGCAGGCCGGCTCGCTGCCTTACGGCGCCCAGCGTCGTCTGGAGATCGTCCGCGCGCTTGCCACCAACCCCAAGCTGCTGCTGCTCGACGAGCCTGCCGCCGGCATGAACCCGTCTGAGACCGCGGAGCTTATGGAGAACATCGTCAAGATTCGTGACACCTTTGGCATTGCCATCATGCTTATCGAGCATGATATGTCGCTCGTTATGAACATCTGCGAGGGCATCTGCGTGCTCAACTTTGGCAAGGTCATCGCCAAGGGCACGGCAGAGGAAATCCAGAACAACGACGCTGTTATCGAGGCATATCTGGGCAAGCAGGATAAGGGGGAGAACTAAATGGCAGAGCCGATGCTTTCCGTCTACAACATCAACGTCTGGTACGGCGCCATCCACGCCATCAAGGACATCTCCTTTAACGTCAACGAGGGCGAGATCGTGGCCCTGATCGGTGCCAACGGCGCCGGCAAGTCCACAACGCTCAAGACCGTCTCGGGCCTGCTGCGCTCTAAGACCGGATCCATCAAGTTTATGGGCGAGGACATTACCCATACGCCTGCCGACAAGCTGGTTGGTAAGGGTCTGGCTCAGGTTCCCGAGGGTCGTCGCGCTTTTTTGCAGATGACGGTCGAGGAGAACCTGGAAATGGGTGCCTATACGCAGCCCAAGTCCACGGTGGCTCCGGGCCTTGAGCGCGTTTACGAGCAGTTCCCGCGCCTGAAGGAACGCCGTCGCCAGGTCGCCGGTACCCTTTCGGGCGGCGAGCAGCAGATGCTCGTTATGGGCCGCGCTCTTATGAGTAACCCTAAGCTGCTCATGCTCGACGAACCCTCCATGGGTCTGGCGCCGATTCTGATCGAACAGATCTTGCAAATTGTCGAGGACCTGCACAAGGCCGGCACCACGGTGCTCCTGGTCGAGCAAAACGCACAGATGGCTCTTTCCATCGCCACACGCGGCTACGTGCTCGAGACCGGCAAGATCACCATGACCGGCACCGGCCAAGAACTGCTCCACGACGACAACGTGCGTAAAGCCTACCTGGGCGGCTAGATAGTTACGGCGTTTTGCCAAACGCCGTAACCAGCCGACGCTGCAAGCCCGCCAGAGCGGCAATCTGCCTTTCAACTTCGGCGGCATGACCAGAAGGTCAATGCCGCCTTGTTTCAAGGCACCTTGCTCGCTCTGGCGGGCTTTCGCTGTCGTTGCCAAAACATCGGCGTTGTGGCAGATGCCAACGACTACCCCCTTTAAGTTGCGGTGGAATAGGAACTAAATGGGAGCCTCAGAGGCCAAAACAGTCCCTATTCCACCGCAACTTCATGGGGGCGTGCGACAATGCCCATCGGAAAACGTTTGTCATCTGGGGGTCTATCTATGCTGTACGAGTTTTGTGCCGAGAACTTTGAGCGGGTGCCGGCGGCTATCGATGCCGGTGCAAGGCGCATCGAGCTGTGCGACAACCTTGCCGTCGGTGGTACCACGCCCTCGGCCGGCGTTATCAGCGCTGCGGTCAGCTATGCTCACGAGCATGATGCGCGAGTGATGTGCATGATTCGCCCGCGTGGCGGTGACTTTCACTACAACCAGGACGAGCTGCGCATGATGGAGATGGACTTGGGTCTTGCCGTGAGCGCCGGCGCCGATGGCTTGGTCTTTGGCTGCTGCAAGCCTTGTGCCGGCGGCTGGGCGCTCGACGAGCTTACGTTGGGCGCCCTCGTGATGGCCGCGGGCTGCGCGACCGAGGAGTGCAAGCGCGAGTCCCTTGACATCACCTTCCACATGGCGTTTGACCAGCTCTCGCCCGAGGCTCAGCTCGATGCCGTCGACACACTCGCCGACTGCGGCATCACGCGTATCCTGACGCATGGTGGTGCTGCCGGAACGCCGATCGAGGACAATCTGGAGCACCTATCGCGTCTTGTCGAGTATGCGGGCGACCGCCTGACCATCCTTCCCGGCGGCGGCATTTCCACGGCCAACCGCGATACCGTGGCGGCGGCATTGGGCGTCTCCGAGCTCCATGGCACCAAGATCGTGCCGCTGGAGGCGTAACCCGTGGCGCTGGTATTTGACGTTCAGCAGGCGAGCGGCAAGCCCGACGACAACCGGCGCCCTGGCACCGCGTGCCCCTTTTGCGATACCGAGGGACTCGCCAATATCATCCGGCGCGACGGCGACTGCATCTGGCTCGAGAATAAGTTCAAAACCCTGCGCGCCACCCGTCAAACCGTGCTGATCGAGTCAGCCGATCACGATGCCGACCTGGCGACCTATGAGCCGGATGAACTCCACCATGTGATGAGGTTTGCCCTGGATTGCTGGCAGCAGATGATCGATTCACAGCAGTATCGAAGCGTGCTCATGTACAAGAACAAGGGTCCTCTCTCGGGCGGTAGTCTCGTTCATCCGCACATGCAGATCGTGGGTTTGGAGCAGGAAGACGGCTATGCTTCGTTGACTTCCGCCAATTTCGAAGGCATCAATGTCTGGCAACAGGGGAGAATCGCGGCCAACATCTCAACCGAACCGATCATGGGGTTCTTTGAGGTCAACGTTTCAGCCCCGCAGGGAATTGCCGCCAGCGATGACACAAGAGACCAAGCCGAGGCAGATCTCTTCGCCGATGCGATCCAGGTGGCTCTGCGCTATATCCTGAACGAGCACCACGGTGGTCGCGCAGAGTCGTACAACTTGTTCTTCTATCACCTGGGCGGTCGGACCATTGCCAAGGCGCTGCCGCGTTGGGTGGTTTCGCCCTACTTTGTCGGCTATCGTTTGGCCCAGGTCAATGCCGAGACAACGCTCGATATCGATGCTGAGCGCCTGCGTGCGCATCTGGAAACGCTCGAATAGCAGGACTAACGCCCACGTAATGCGGACAGTCTAGCGTGCCATGGCGTCGCGGCCGGCCTCGACACGCTTGCGCTGAGCGGCGCGCTCCTCGCCGGTTAGACGCTCAAAGAGATGCCCGATAAGCGAGGCGAGTACCTGCTGAAACAGCGTTCCGCACATGACGGGAAACACGACTTCGCCCGGAAAGTACTGCGTGGCGATGACGGCGCCCGAAGAGATGTTACGCATGCCGCAGGTAAAGCACATGGTAGTCGTCTCGCTATATG
>CABUUE010000037.1 GCA_902494685.1 uncultured Collinsella sp. | reverse complement strand
TGGCGACGGCGGTCCCGAGCTCGAGGTCGAGGCTATTCCGACGGGCTCTCTGGCGCTCGATGCCGCCTTGGGTATCGGCGGCGTTCCGCGCGGCCGTATCGTCGAGATTTATGGCCCCGAGTCCTCCGGTAAGACGACGCTTTCGCTCGAGATCCTTGCAGAAGCGCAGGCCATGGGTGGTGTCGTTGCATTTATCGATGCCGAGCACGCGCTTGATCCCACCTATGCTGCGCGCATCGGCGTCGATATCGACGAGGTCCTGATTTCCCAGCCCGACACAGGCGAGCAGGCGCTCGAGATCGTCGATATGCTTGTGCGCTCCGGTGCCATCGACGCCATCGTCGTCGACTCTGTTGCCGCCTTGACTCCGCGTGCCGAAATCGAGGGCGAGATCGGTGACACGACGGTGGGTCTGCAGGCTCGCTTGATGAGCCAGGCACTCCGCAAGCTTGCCGGCTCGCTTTCCAAGTCCAACACGACCTGCATCTTCATTAACCAATTGCGCGAGAAGATCGGCGTCATGTTCGGTAACCCCGAGACCACCACGGGCGGTCGCGCGCTCAAGTTCTTCTCTTCCGTGCGAATCGATATTCGCAAAATCGATACCATCAAGCTCAAGGACGAGGTTATCGGCAATCGCGTGCGTGCCAAGGTCGTTAAGAACAAGGTGGCCGCTCCGTTCCGCTCGGCTGAGTTTGACATCATGTACGGCACCGGCATCTCCAAAGAGGGCTCGATTCTGGATATGGCCGTCGAGTGCGGCATTTGCAAAAAGATGGGGTCCTGGTTTGCCTATGGCGAGGACAAGCTCGGCAATGGTCGCGAGGCCGCCAAGACGTTCCTGCGCGAGCACCCCGATTGCGCTGACGAGATCGAGCACAAGGTTCGCCTTGCCTGCGGTCTTGAGTATGACGATGATGCCCCCTCGGAGGTTGAGTTGACCGACCAGCCCGCCCCCGAGGAGTTTGATGAGCTGTACGCCATCGATGGCTCCGCGATGCTCGACGATGACGACGAGTAGCGGATGCCGACATGTCGTATACGGTGACCGAGGCCACGGTCGTCTTTCCCGATAAGAAGGCGGCCTCCTCGTTCTCGAGCGGTTATGCGTCTAAAAAGCCCTGCGCGCATATCGATTGCGATCTCGAGAACGGTTATGAACGTTCCATTTGGATTCCTGTGCGCGTGGCGCGCCTGTACGTTAAGAACCGCCCCGATCTTCCCTGTGATTGGGATGACTTTCGTGAGGCGGTGCAGCTTATCGAACGTAAATGTGCGCTCACCATGGTGACCGAGATGCTTTCGCGCCGCGATCATGCCACAGGCGAGGTGCGCGATAAGTTGGCGCGCTATGGCTTTCGACAGCCCGCGATCGATTTTGCGGTTGCTCGAGCGACCGAGTATCGGTTTTTGGACGAGAACCGTTTTTGCTCGTACTTTATCGAAGAGCGCAAACGTCGCGGCTGGGGACAGCGCAAGATCGAGGTTGAGCTCAAGCGTCGTCATGTCGTGCTTGACGATATCCCCGGGTATCCCGAGGCATATTTTGCCGTGGATGACGACTTGGCCCGCGCTTCGGCCTTGCTCGCTAAACGTCGCGTCCCCGAGGTCCGTGCATTCGAAAAGCTCGTCAGGTTTTTGATGGGTAAAGGTTTCTCGTATCACATCGCCGCCGATGCCGTTAGGGCACGTCTCGATGCCTTAAGCGAGGAGTGTGCCGTGTAAGCATAGCACCCGTTACGCCGCTGCCGTTCACCGCTCGATTGGCGCCGTGCCGGGTGCGTTTATTTGACAGTTGTTGCGGTTCAACGTAGGATAAATACCGTCATTTGCTTTGTGATATGTGCTCATCTGTGATGAGTTTGTTTATATGTTTATCTGTATCCGACCCGCATAAGCTGCGCCCATATTACTCAAATGTCGCGAGCCGTTCGTAAGGACGGTTCGCTTTGCTGTGTAACGAATCCATAAAAAGGAGTGAGCATGCCTATCATTGCAGCGCTCGTTGGCCTCGTTTTGGGTGCCATCGCCGCCATTGCCTACATGCGCACCGCCAAGCAGGGTAGTCTTCACGAGGCCGACGAAAAGATTCAGTCGGCACACGCGCAGGCAGAGTCCCTGATCGGTGATGCAAAGCGTCAAGCCGAGACCCTCAAAAAAGAGGCTCTGCTCGAGGCTAAGGAAGAGATCATCAAGAACAAGCAGGCCGCCGAGGCCGAGGACAAGCAGCGTAAGAGTGAGATTCGCACGCTCGAAAACCGCGTGATGCAGCGCGAGGAGTCGCTCGATCGTCGCAACGATGCGCTCGATAAACGCGAGCATCAATTGTCCAGCCAGGCCGGTCAGGTCGAGAAGCGCTCTCGCGAGCTTGAGGAGCTCTGCGCCAGGCAGACCTCAGAGCTCGAGCGTATTGCCGACCTTACGCGTGAGGACGCTCACAAGGAGTTGCTCGACAAGGTCCGCGGCGAGGTTACCCACGAGGCGGCCACCATCATCCGCGAGTCCGAGCAGCAGGTCCGCGCCGAGTGCCATAAGACCGCCCAGGAGATTCTCTCCCTGGCGATTCAGCGTTGCGCCGCCGACCATACCGCCGAGGTCACCGTCACTTCTGTTCACATTCCCTCCGATGACCTCAAGGGTCGCATTATTGGTCGCGAGGGCCGCAACATCCGCACCTTTGAGCAGGTGTCCGGCGTCAACCTCGTGATTGACGACACTCCCGAGACCGTCGTGCTTTCGAGCTTCGATCCGGTCCGTCGTGAGACCGCCCGTGTGGCGCTCGAGAACCTCATTGCCGACGGTCGCATTCACCCCGCCCGCATCGAGGAGATGTATCACAAGGCCGCCGATTTGGTTCAGCAGCGTGTGCGCGAGGCCGGCGAGCAGGCCGCCTTCGATACCGGTATCCACGACCTGCATCCCGAGATCGTCAAGACCCTGGGCGCTCTGCGCTACCGTACCTCGTTTGGTCAGAACGTTCTGCAGCACTCGCTTGAGGTTTCCGACCTGTGCGGCGTCATGGCCTCCGAGCTTGGTCTGGACGTTGTGACCGCCAAGCGCGCCGGTCTTCTGCACGACCTGGGTAAGGCCATCGACCATGACGTTGAGGGTCCGCATGCTGTGATTGGTGCTGAGCTTGCCCGCCGTTATGGCGAGAAGCCCGTTATCGTCCACGCGATCGAGGCCCATCATGCCGATGTCGATCCCAACACGGTGCTCGACGTTCTGGTCCAGGCTGCCGATGCCGTCTCCGCTTCTCGTCCCGGTGCCCGCCGCGAGTCGGCCGAGAACTACATCAAGCGTCTTGAGAAGCTCGAGGAGATCGCCAATTCTCACGACGGCGTCGAGCGCACCTATGCCATGCAGGCCGGTCGCGAGGTTCATGTCATGGTCCAGCCGGACAAGATCTCCGACGCCCAGTCCACGGTGCTTGCGCACGATATCGCCCACCAGATCGAGGAAGAGATGGAGTATCCCGGTCAGGTGCGCGTTGTCGTGATTCGTGAGAGCCGTGCCGTCGATATCGCTAAATAACATGAACGACGCGAGCGAGCTCATCTCATTTATCGCGTCGATGTCGGGGGAGGGCAACCTTCGCGTCGAGGAAAACCTTGGCGAGGGGTATGTCCGCCTCCGCGTTTCGGAGGCCGAGCGCCGTCAGGCCAAGCATGACATTCAGCATGTAGAGGACATTGTCATCGAGATGCTGCGTAATGCTCGCGATGCCGGAGCCGATAAGGTCTATCTTGCCACGACCAAGGAGGAGGGTGTTCGCACCCTCCTCTTCCTGGATAACGGTTCGGGTGTACCGCAGGATATGCAGGAGCGTATCTTCGATGCCCGCGTCACTTCCAAGCTCGAGAGCATGAAAATGGACCGTTGGGGTGTTCACGGTCGTGGTATGGCGCTGTTCTCTATCAAGCAGAACACGGATGAGGCGCGCGTTGTTACATCGGGCGTCGATTTGGGTTCCGCGTTTAAGGTGTGCGTTGCCACCGATCGCTTGGGTGAGCGCGCCGATCAGTCGAGCTGGCCTCAGGCAGTTAAAGACGAAGACGGCCGCTATGTATGTGCTCGCGGCCCCCACAACATCATTCGCGCAGCCTGTGAGTTTGCCCTTGAGGAGCTGCGTTGCTGCGATGTGTATCTGGGTTCTCCGTCCGAGATCGCTGCGACCCTGTACGCTCAGGCTTCGAGTCGTCTCGATACGTCGCGCCTGCTCTTTATCGATGACGAGTGCGAGCTTCCGGTTATCGATCGTTTGGGCCTTGCCTCGGATGCCGAGGACTTTATCCGGATCTGCTCCGGGTTGGGTCTCGAGATGTCCGAGCGCACTGCCCACCGTATTCTGTCGGGACAGATTAAGCCCGTTCGCGGCGTGACCGCGCGTCTGCTGCGCGAGCGTGATTCCACCTCGCATGCGCCGGCTCCCGTCGATCTTGCCAAGGACCGTCGAGGTCTTCGCATCGCCAAGGATGATATGGCGCAGTTTTCGCGTGCGGTCGAGCGTGACTTTAACAACCTCGCTGCCCGGTATTACCTCAATCTGTGCGGCGACCCTAAGATTCGCGTTTCGCGTGATCGCATCACGGTGACGTTCGATCTTGCCAAAGAGGAATAAAATCTTTACCGAGTCCGCTCGGTACGATACAGTTATTGCAGTTAAAACGTACTTTTAAACGCAGGAGTTTCTTCATGGATTGCCTGAAGGTATCAAGCAAATCATCGCCCGCGTCCGTTGCCGGCGCCATTGCCGGCATGGTCAAAGATGGCGTCCCCGTCAACATTCAGTGCGTCGGCGCCGGTGCCGTCAACCAGGCCATCAAGGCCGTTGCCATTGCGCGCGGCTTTCTGATTCCGACCGGCTTTGATGTCTCCTGCGCGCCGGTGTTCTCCGACATCCTCATTAACGGGGAGTCGCGCACGGCAATTCGTCTCTCTATCTACGTTCACCAGATTAATCGGGCTGCTATGGATAACGTCGTCATGGACGACGTTAAGCCTGTTGCGTAAACGAGCCATCTGCACGCTTGTAGCACCTATGCGCCCCGTCGACACCATCGTTAGGATGTAAGCTCATGGACCAGCGTTCTGTACGCGATATTCTTGCCGGTAAAACCTACTTTATCCGCACATTCGGCTGCCAGATGAACCAGCACGACTCCGAGCGCGTGAGTGGCTTGCTCGATTCGTATGGCTGTCTTATGGCGCTCGATCCCGAGCATGCCGATATTGTCGTGTTCATGACGTGCTGTGTACGCGAGGCTGCCGATACGCGCCTGTATGGTCAGTGCAATTCCTGCAAGAGTCTTCCTCCTTCGCCTTCGGGTAAGCGCGTGGTCGCCGTGGGCGGCTGCATCGCCCAGCGCGATGGCGAGGGCTTGCTCACTAACGTCGATAACGTCAACGTCATTTTTGGTACCCATTCCATTGCTCACGTGGCTGAGCTTATCGCCGAGGCGTTTATGGATGGCAAGCGTCATATCCGCACGAACGAGCTTGAGGATACCGACGCCATGAGTATGCCGTGGCACCGCGAGACGCAGTATCACGCATGGGTGCCCATCATGACGGGCTGCAACAACTTTTGTACGTACTGCATCGTGCCCTACGTCCGTGGTCGTGAGAAGAGCCGTCCCTTCGAGGAGATTGTCGACGAGGTGACCGGGCTCGTGCGTCAGGGCGTGCGCGAGATTACGCTTCTGGGCCAAAACGTGAACTCTTACGGTCGCGATCTCTTTGGCAAGCCGCGCTTTGCCGACTTGCTGCGCGCCGTGGGCGATACCGGCGTCGAGCGCATCTTCTTTACCTCTTCGCATCCTAAGGATCTGCTGCCCGAGACCATTGATGCTATGGCCGAGACGCCTGCTGTCATGCCACAGCTTCACCTGGCCGTTCAGTCGGGTTCCACGCGCATCCTTAAAGAGATGAATCGTCGTTATACACGTGAGGATTATCTGGGCCTGGTCGATCGTATTCGTAACCGTATGCCCGATATTGCGCTTTCGACCGACATCATCGTGGGTTTCCCGGGCGAGACCGAGGAAGACTTTGAGCAGACGCTCTCGCTTGCCGAGACAGTGCGCTATGCTCAGGCCTACACGTTTATTTACTCCAAGCGCGCCGGTACCCCGGCAGCTGAGATTTATGATCCCACCCCGCATGAGGTTATCCTTGAGCGCTTTAACCGTCTTGTCAAGGTTATCGAGACGACGGCACACGAGTATAACCAGGGTGAGCTTCACACCGTGGTGCCTGCACTTATTGAGGGTGCGAGCAAGAAGAACGACGCTGTCCTTCTGGGCAAGAGCCCCAAGAACCAGACGGTGCATGCGCCGATTCCTGCTGGCTATAGCATCGATCAACTCATCGGCAAAATCGTCGATGTTGATATTGATGTCGCCAAGACATGGTATCTGTCTGGCTCCGTCGTAGGCGAGCCTCGCTAATGATTTCTCCCGGTGCAAGCCTTTCTGCCGTAGCGATTGTCGGTCCGACGGCGGTTGGCAAGAGCGATGTTGCCGACCGTCTGGCTGCTCGTCTGTCGTCTGAAGTGTTGTCTTGTGACGCGATGCAAATCTATCGCGGTATGGACATCGGTACGGCCAAGATGATGCCCGAGGAGTGCTCTGCACCTCTGCGTCTTGTCGATATCGTGGATCCGGGTGTCGCATATTCTGCCGCGCTTTATCAGTCGGACGCCCGAGCGCATATCGAGCGTTTGCTTGGCGAGCAGCGTCTTCCTGTCTTTTGCGGCGGTACGGGCTTGTATCTCAAGGCTGCTCTCGATGAAATGGATTTTCCTTCGGGAGAACTCGAGGACGAACGCCGCGCGGGCTATCAGGAACTTGCCGAGCGCATTGGCGAGGAAGCATTGCATGCCCTGCTTGCCGAGCGCGATCCTGAATCGGCTGCCGTGATTCATCCCCATAACGTGCGTCGTGTGATTCGTGCGCTCGAGATGCACGATGACGGTGTGTCGTATGCCCAGCAGAAGTCGAAATTCAGCGTCCCGCACGAGCGTTATCATGCCTTGTGGTTTGGTCTGACGCGTAGCCGTGAATTGCTCTATGAGCGCATTAATCTGCGTGTCGACCTCATGTTTGATCAGGGACTGGTTGATGAGGTCCGCGGCCTTATGGACCAGGGCTTGGGTGATGCACTGACGTCGATGCAGGCAATCGGCTACAAAGAGATTATTGATTCCTTGCGTGGCGTTATTACCATGGATGAGGCCCGTGAGCTTATCAAGATGCGCTCACGTCGCTATGCCAAGCGCCAGCTTTCCTGGTTTAAGCGTGACGATCGCATCGTGTGGTTCGATATGGATGAGTTTACGATCGATGAGGTCGTTGATGATATTTACCGTCGCATCGAGGCTGCCTAATGGCTCGTTTCCCTTTGGTCCCCACGGCGCCTGAACCTGAGCGCGCCATCTTGGTTGGTGTTGAGTGGCGCGATAACGCCTGGCCGCTCAACCGTTCGCTCGACGAGCTCGAGCGTCTCGCCCACACTGCTGGAGCCCAATGCGTGGCACGCTTGTCACAGCGCCTGATCAAGCCCTATCCCAAATCGTTTATCGGCTCCGGAAAGGTCGAGGAGCTGTGCGGTTTGGTGCATCGCATGGATGCGGATGTTGTTATCTTCGATGACGACCTGACGCCTTCGCAGCAGTCCTATCTTGAGAAGGCCGTGGGCGAACCGGTCAAGATTATTGACCGTACGGCGTTGATTTTGGATATCTTTGGCCTGCATGCCCAGACGCGTGAGGGCCGCTTGCAGGTGCAGCTGGCACAGTTGCAGTATCTGCTGCCTCGTCTGCGAGGTATGTGGAGCCATCTTGCTAAGGAACAGACGCGTGGCGGTATTGGCTCGCGCTTTGGCCAGGGCGAAAGCCAGCTCGAGGTCGACCGTCGCCTGATTCGCAATAAGATCGCAGCTCTTCGACGTGAACTGAAGCAGGTTGAACAACGTCGTGATGTGCAATCGAAAAGTCGTATTGAATCGCCGGCGTTTCGCGTGGCGTTGGCTGGCTACACCAATGCCGGTAAGTCGACGTTGCTTAATCGATTGACGGGATCCAAGGTACTTTCGCAGGATAAGCTGTTTGCCACGCTCGACCCCACGACGCGCTCGTACCGTTTACCCGGTGGCCGTGGCATGACGATCACCGATACCGTTGGCTTTATTCAAAAGCTGCCCCATGGCCTGGTCGACGCGTTTAAATCTACGCTTTCCGAGGTACTCGGCGCCGATTTGATACTTAAAGTTGTAGATGCTTCCGATGAGGATTACGAGCGTCAGCTCGAGGCGGTTGATCGTGTCCTTGATGAGATTGGTGCCGGTGAGCGCCTGACGCTTACCGTGTTCAATAAAATTGATCTGCTCGATAGCGTCGATCGCTTGAGCTTTCGCGGGCGCTATCCCGAGGCGGTGCTGTTCTCGGCTCAGACGGGTGAGGGCCTTGATGACTTAGTCGACCGCATCGCTCGTGAAGCGGCCGCTACGGACGTGTTGCTCTCGGCCGATATTCCGTATCGAGAGGGCGCGTTAATCACGCTCGTGCACGAGCAAGGAACCCTTCTGCACGAGGAATACCTCGAGGACGGCGTTCGTATTGTGGCAAAGCTTCCGGCCCGTATCGCACCACGTCTTGAGCGTTACCGAACGGAATAAATCAGCTCCAGTACGCCCAAGATAACCGGTTGATGAAGCAGGTAGAACGGCAGTGCATGGCCTCCGAGGCTTGCGAGCGCCGGGATGGGATTCTCATAGGCCCATGCTGGCGCTTCACGGTTTGCTTTTTGTGCCGTGCGGGCGGCAAAGAAGCCTGTGAGGTACATAAATAAGAAGGGTATGAGCGGATAGTAATCACCGGAGACAAAGTCTGGACCTGGGAAACCTAGCCAAGCTAGATAGGGGATAGGGTAGACCGCTTTAGGAATGCTCCAGGTGAAGGCAAAGAGTATAAGGCAAATCGGTATACCCAAGCTCGTCGGCACCCTATCGAGAATCGGGCGCGTAAGTGCAACAATGGCAGTGCACGCCGCCATGCAGAAAATGATGCCGAAGTTCACTGAGTCATCGACTGAGACAAGCGTCGTCGCGAGCCACACAACTAAAGCAGCGGCTGCATATTTAGCGGCACGTTTGATGTTGTTGCGCGAGAGGGTACACATCCAGCCGGCAATAAACAAAAATACCCAACTGATGCTGGCACGCCAGATGTCTTGGAAGATGGTCTGGGTAAACCAGGGCATATCCCAACCATATAGGTAGACAAGGTCGTAGCAGGTATGAAATCCCGCCATCGACAGCATGGTAAACCCGCGAATGGTATCAAAGACCGTGATGCGTTTTTGCATTACGAAAACCGGCGCATCAAACCGACGACCTTGCCCAGAATCGTGGGATTTGTCGCGTAGATAGGCTCCATGGTGTCGTTTTCGGGCTGCAGGCGAACGCGTCCCTGCTCCTTGTAGAACGTCTTGACGGTCGCTGAACCATCAATCATGGCCACGACAATTTCGCCGTTCATGGCACTCTTTTGTTCACGGACGATGATGTAATCGCCATTGAAGATGCCGACATTGATCATTGAGCTCCCATGCACCTCAAGGATAAAGGAACCCTGATCAGTGGCGATTTCGGTCGGGATAGTAAAAGTGTCTTCGATATTCTGCTCGGCCAGAATGGGAATCCCAGCCGCGACGCGACCAACGAGCGGTAGCGAGACCGTTCCGCGAGGTGCGGTGGGCTCGTCAGATTTAGAAATTGAGACAGAGGAACCGTCCTCGTTAAAGAGTTCCAGGGCGCGCGGTTTGGTGGCATCGCGCTTGAGTAGCCCGCGCGCCTCCAGGGCAGAGAGATGGGCGTGCACGGTGCTGGGAGAGGATAGGCCCACGGCAGAAGCCATCTCGCGCACGCTGGGCGGATAACCCTTCTCCTGCTGATATTCCTTGATGAAGTCGTAAATTTGCTGCTGACGCTTGGTAATTTTGCGAGCCATCAGGGCATCCTCTCTACCCATGTCAAACAAATGTTCGAATTTTGCTTGACAGGAACAACTGTTCGAAGATAATAATAACCGAACATTCGTTCTCGCGCTAGACATTTTTGTCCGCGCGGCTTGATAAAACTGTTCTCAGCAAAACACGCGAGAGGAGAACATGATGAACGCAACGAATATGGTCCAGGGAAACCTCGCCCTTAAGCTCGAGACGCCTGCCGCGCCCGCTTT
>CABUUE010000036.1 GCA_902494685.1 uncultured Collinsella sp. | reverse complement strand
GGCGTGGGCGCCTGGATGGCCGTCTTTGCCGACGGTAGCCAGGCGGGCACCATCGGCGGCGGCAAGATCGAGCTTTTTGCGCTGGACGAGGCGCGAGAGCTGCTGGCCGCGGGGCAATCGCGTCTGGTCCGCTACACCATGGGCGGCGAGAACTCCGATACCGGTATGATCTGCGGCGGAGCCATCTGCCTGTGCTATCTGCATCTGGATGCGATCCAGGCACAGTTGTTCCAGGAAATTGCCGACGTCTTGACGTATCGACGTATCGGCGACTTCGTCATCGACTTTGAGCCGTTTATCGCAAGCGCGCTCGAAAGCGACGCTACTGAATACCATGGCGAGGAATCGCGCCGCACCATTGCGGGTTGCCCCGGGCTTTCGCTGGTGGAGGAGGGGAGTAAGGTTACCTATACAAACGCCGCCTCCGAGATTCCTCCCGCGCACATCGAGACGCTCTGCCCCGAGGGCCTGACCTATATCTTTGGCTGCGGCCACGTGGGCGCCGCGACGGCGCGGGTGCTCACGGCGGCGGGCTTTGCCGTCGTGGCGTGCGACGACCGCCCCGGCACGCTGACCCCCGATTGGGTGCCCGGTGTCTACGATCGTCGCTTGGTCGATTACAAGAACCTGAGCGAGCTGTGCCCCATCGGCCCGCGCGACCTGGTGGTCGTCGCCACGGCGGGTCACAAGTCCGATATCGACGTGGTGATTCAGGCCATGCGCGCCAAGCCTGCCTACCTGGGCTGTCTGGGCTCGCGCCGCAAGACGGCCTTTGTGCGTGCCCGCCTGGAGCAGGAAGGCTTTACGCAGGACCAGATCGACGAGCTGCACCTTCCGATCGGCGTTGCCATCGAGGCCGAGGACCCCGATGAGATCGCCATCTCCATCGCCGCCGAGATGATCCACCTGCGCCGCACCAAACTCGTCCCCCGCAAGCGCTAATCGCATCCCCACCAATAAGTTGCGGTGAAATACGGACTGTTTAAGCCGTTTAGGCCGCCAAACAGTCCCTATTTCACCGCAACTGCTTTTTGGGATCCATTTGTGCGGGGGAGTTGTGGAGTTGTGCAGGCAGACGAGGTTTTTCTGGAAATACGCACCCAATACGCGTATAGTACCGATTGTTTTGTCGGCTCCTGCTGCGTCGAGTCCAAACCGCAAAATGCCATGAGCGGTGCGGATGCAGTCAGGAGGCACGAGGACAACCCACCGTGGCCACGCCCCGTGCTTAAAACCCCAAGAAGGAGTGAACAATGGCAGAAGAGAAGTATGTGCCGCGTCTGAAGACCAAGTACAACAACGAGGTCAAGCAGCAGCTTCAGGACAAGTTCCAGTACGAGAACGTCATGATGATCCCCAAGTTTGAGAAGATCGTCGTGAACATGGGTGTCGGCGAGGCCGCTACCGATTCCAAGGCCATCGACGGTGCCGTGCGCGACCTGCGCGCCATCACCGGTCAGCAGCCGATGATCACCCGTGCCCGTAAGTCCATCGCTACCTTCCGCCTGCGCGCTGGTATGCCGATCGGCTGCAAGGTTACCCTGCGTGGCGACCGTATGTGGGAGTTCTTCGATCGTCTGACCTCCGTCGCGATCCCCCGTATCCGCGACTTCCGCGGCATCTCCGCCAAGAGCTTCGACGGCCGTGGTAACTTCTCCATGGGCGTCACCGAGCAGCTCATCTTCCCCGAGATCGACTTCGATTCCGTCGATCACCAGCGTGGTATGGACATCACTTTCGTGACCACCGCCAACACCGATGAGGAGGCCAAGGCCCTTCTGGACGCCTTCGGTTTCCCGTTCAAGAAATAGGTTCACCTGCCCTAAAAGCGCCGTTTCCACAAGGGAGCGGCGCTTGGGGCGAACAATACTCTATGTGAGGAGGATATAAGTGGCTAAGACATCGATGATCGTCAAGTGCAATCGCAAGCAGAAGTTCTCTACTCGTGAGTACACGCGCTGCCAGCGCTGCGGCCGTCCGCACTCTGTGTACCGCAAGTTCGGCCTGTGCCGTGTCTGCTTCCGTGAGCTTGCACTCAAGGGCGAGCTTCCCGGCGTTAAGAAGGCCAGCTGGTAAGTCACTACCAGCGTTTCAAGCATCCGTTTGGAACAGGGAAAACGCGCTAGTTAGGCTTTGCCGTTAAGGGCGGCGAAGAACCAAGAGCACGTGTTCATCAAGAACGAAGGAGAATCTGTATGAACCTTACAGACCCGATCGCAGATATGCTTACGCGCATCCGTAACGCTAACTCTGTGAACAAGGCCACGGTCTCCATGCCGAGCAGCAAGAAGCTCGTCGAGATCGCTCGTGTTCTGCACGAGGAGGGCTACATCGAGGGCTACGATGTCGAGGACACCGTTCCCCAGAAGACTCTGCACATCACGCTTAAGTATGGTCCCAAGAAGGCTAAGGTCATCAACGGCATCCGCCGCATTTCCAAGCCGGGCCTGCGTAAGTACACCGGCGTTGCCGACATGCCCCGCGTCCGCGGTGGCCTTGGTACCGCCATTATTTCCACCAGCCATGGCGTCATGACCGACCGCGATGCTCGCAAGCACAACGTCGGCGGCGAGATCATCGCTTACGTCTGGTAATTCGCTCGGTAGGTAGAAGGAAAGGAGATCACCGTGTCTCGTATCGGTAATAAGCCTGTCCAGATTCCCGCCGGAGTCGAAGTGGCAGTCAACGGCAACAACGTTGTCGTCAAGGGCCCCAAGGGCCAGCTCGAGCTCGATGTCTTTGAGAAGCTCGCTATCAACGTCGAGGACAACGTCCTCACCGTTTCCCGTCCCGACGACGAGCGTGAGACCCGTGCCCGCCACGGCCTCACCCGCGCCCTCATCCACAACATGGTTGTCGGCGTTTCCGAGGGCTTCGAGAAGAAGCTCGAGCTCGCCGGCGTCGGTTACCGCGTGCAGCAGAAGGGTAAGAACCTCGAGTTCTCCCTGGGCTTCTCGCACCCCGTGATCGTCGAGGCTCCCGAGGGCATTACCTTCGAGGTTCCCGACAACACCCACGTGAACGTCAAGGGTATCAACAAGCAGCAGGTCGGTCAGATCGCCGCTGAGATCCGCGGTCATCGTCCTCCCGAGCCTTACAAGGGCAAGGGTATCCACTATGTTGGCGAGCACATCCGCCGCAAGCTGGGTAAGGCCGCCAAGTAGTCGTAACCGACTCACTCGCATAAGACCAGCACCCCGTCAGGTGCTGGCAAGATCAACCTTTTTAGGAGTTTACGTATGAACAAGCATAAGGCGAAGCTGGAAGGCCTCAAGCGTCGTCAGCGTCGTGTTCGCGGCAAGGTCTCGGGTACCGCCGAGCGTCCGCGTCTTCGCGTGACCCGTACTAACGCCAACATCTATGCCCAGATCATCGACGACAGCAAGGGCTCCAGCCTGACGCTCGTCTCTGCCTCGACCCTCGAGGCCGAGTTCAAGGGCACCCACACCTCGAACAAGGAGGCTGCGGAGAAGGTCGGTCAGCTCGTTGGCAAGCGCGCCATCGAGGCCGGCATCACCAAGGTCGCCTTCGATCGTGGTGGCCGTATCTACCATGGCCGCGTCAAGGCCCTCGCCGACGGTGCTCGTGCCGCCGGTCTCGAGTTCTAGGAGGTATGTAGCACATGGCTCGTAATCAGAAGCAGCAGCGCGAGGCCTCCGAGTTCGAGGAGCGCGTCGTTTACATCAACCGCGTGTCGAAGACCGTCAAGGGTGGTCGTCGCATGAGCCTCGTCGCTCTCGTCGTCGTTGGCGACGGCAAGGGCAACGTCGGCGTTGGCATGGGCAAGTCCGCTGAGGTGCCCATGGCCATCTCCAAGGCATCTCTCGATGCCAAGAAGAACATGTTCCACGTGCCGGTGACCGAGCAGGGCACCATCCCGCACGAGGTTCTCGGCCACTTTGGTGCCGGCCGCATCATCATCAAGCCCGCTGTCGAGGGTACCGGCGTTATCGCCGGCGGCGCTGTGCGTCCCCTCTTTGAGCTTGCTGGCATCAAGAACGTCCTGTCCAAGTCCCTCGGTACCGACAACGGCCTCAACATCATCAAGGCTGCCGTCGAGGGCCTCAAGGAGCTCTCCAGCCCTGAGGACGTCGCGGCTCGCCGTGGCCTGACGGTCTCCGAGATGTTCGTCGGTAAGGAGAACTAAGCATGGCTGACACCATCAAGATCAAGCAGGTCCGCAGCACCAACGGTTGCAAGCAGGACCAGGTCCGTACTGTCCGTGCCCTCGGTCTCCACAGGATCCGCGAGGTTCGCGAGATTGCTGACAACGAGTCCGTCCGCGGCATGATCTTCAAGGTCAAGCACCTTGTCGAGATTGTAGAGGAGTAGCAAATGCAGCTTCAAGATCTTACTCCCGCGCCCGGTTCCACCAAGAACCGCAAGCGCGTCGGCCGTGGCAATTCTTCGGGTCACGGCACCACTTCTGGCCGCGGTCAGAAGGGCCAGGGTTCCCGCTCTGGTGGCACCAAGGGTGCCGGCTTCGAGGGTGGCCAGACTCCGCTGGCTATGCGCCTGCCCAAGCTTCCGGGCTTCCGTAACCCCCGTCGTATCGAGTACACCGCTGTTAACGTTGAGCGTCTCGAGCGCAAGTTCGAGGACGGCGCTGTGATCGACGGTGCCGCTCTTAAGGCCGCTCGCATCACCAAGAGCGAGTTCGAGCCCGTCAAGGTGCTCGGCAATGGTGAGCTCACCAAGAAGTTCACGGTCAAGGTCGACAAGGTCAGCGCTTCTGCGCAGGCCAAGATCGAGGCCGCCGGCGGAAAGGTCGAGCTGCCGTGCTAAATGGTCTTAAGAATGCTTTCCGCATCAAAGAATTGCGCGAAAAGATTCTTTTTACCATAGCTATGCTCGTCGTGTACCGCATTGGTGCGCACGTTCCTGTGCCCGGCATTCCCTTCCAGGGGATGCTGGGCCTTTTCTCGACCGATAACAATTCGGTCGCCGCAGGTGCTATGGCCCTCCTGAATCTTTTCTCTGGCGGCGCGTTGAGCTATGTGTCGGTGTTTTCGCTGGGCATCATGCCTTACATCACCAGCTCGATCATCCTCCAGATGCTCCAGGCCGTTGTGCCTTCCCTGCATGAGCTTGCCCGCGAGGGCGAGGTCGGTCAGACCAAGATTACGCAGTATTCGCGTTACCTCACCCTTGCTCTGGCAATCCTCAACTCCGTGGGTTACCTCTTCCTCTTTAAGAGCTTCGGCATCAGCTTCAATGGCGCCGGCGCTCCCGAGATCATCTTCGACCTCATGATCGTCGGTACGCTCACCGCGGGCGCCATGCTGATCATGTGGATTGGTGAGCTCATCACCCAGCGCGGTATCGGCAATGGCATGTCGCTGATCATCTTCGCGAACATCATGGCCGGTCTGCCGCAGGCTATCTTCTCCAGCACCGAGGGCAATGCCGGTGGCATCATCACCATGGTGATCATCTGCGCCATCATCCTGCTGGTTATCCCGCTGATTGTTTTCCTTGAGCGCGGCCAGCGCCGCATCCCGGTCTCCTACGCTAAGCGCGTCGTGGGCCGTCGCATGATGGGTGGCCAGACCACCTACCTGCCCATCAAGGTCAACACCGCGGGTGTCGTGCCGATCATCTTCGCTTCGGCGCTGCTGTACTTCCCGGCTCAGATTGCCGTGTTCTTCCCCGGCATCGGCTGGATTCAGGCAGTTGCCTCCGCGCTTTCGACCGGTTGGCTCAACTGGGTGCTTAACGTTGTCCTCATCGTGTTCTTCGCGTACTTCTACACCTCCATGGTGTTCAACCCCGATGACACGGCCGATAACCTTAAGAAGCAGGGCGGCTTTATTCCGGGCGTCCGTCCGGGTAGGGCTACCGCGGCCTACATCAAGAACGCGCTCAACAAGATCACGCTTCCCAGCGCTGTCTTTTTGGCGCTCATCGCCATCGTGCCTTCGATCATCTTCTCCTTCACGGGTAACCATCTGATTCAGGCATTTGGCGGCACGTCCATCCTCATCATGGTCGGCGTCGTGCTCGACACGGTCGATAAGCTCGAAGGCCAGATCAAGATGTATGATTACGATGGATTCTTTAAATAGGCTAGAGGAGGATTGCTCATGAACCTCGTATTGCTCGGAGCTCCGGGTGCCGGTAAGGGCACCGTCGCACAGGAGCTCGTCGCCGAGTTTGGCGTCGCCCATATTTCCACGGGCGACCTGCTGCGTGCTGCCGTCAAGAGTGGCACCGAGCTTGGTATTCAGGCTAAGAAGTACATGGACGCTGGCGAGCTCGTTCCCGACCAGCTCGTGATCGACCTTGTCAAGGAGCGCCTTGCCGCCGATGACGCCCAGCAGGGCTTCATCCTCGACGGCTTCCCGCGCAACACCGCCCAGGCTGTGACGCTCGATTCCGAGCTCTCCGCCATGGGTCGCGAGATCGACTGCGCCCTTCTGGTCGACGTGGCCCCCGAGGTCATCATCGACCGTCTGTCTTCGCGTCGCACCTGCCGCGCCTGCGGTTACACCGGCACCGCTGCCGATGCTACCTGCCCCAAGTGTGGTGGCGAGATGTATCAGCGCGACGACGACAAGCCCGAGACCATTAAGAACCGTCTCGACGTCTACGAGAAGTCCACGAGCCCGCTCGTTGACTACTATCGTGGCCAGGGTCTGCTCAAGTCGGTCAACGGTGACCAGGCTCGCGAGACCGTGTACGGGGATGTCAAAGAGGCTCTCGGTCTATGATCAAGATTAAGTCTGCAACGCAAATCGAGCAGATGAAGAAGGCAGGAGCGCTATCTAAGATGGCGCTCCGCCACGTTGGAGCCATGGTGCGCCCCGGCGTTTCGACTTTTGAGCTCGATCAGCTCGCGGAGCAGATTATCCGCATGCATGGCGGCACCCCGGCCTTTAAGGGTTATGGCGGGTTCCCGGGGACCATTTGCGCATCGATCAACGATGCCGTGGTCCACGGTATTCCCAACCCCGACATGATCCTGCGCGATGGCGATATCATCTCCATCGATACGGGAGCCGTTGTCGACGGTTGGGTCGGCGATAACGCTTGGACGTTTTTCGTCGGCACCCCCACGCCCGAAGCCAAGGCTTTGTGCGAGGTCACGCGTGATTGCCTTAAGGCTGCCATCGAGCAGGCTGTTCCCGGTAACCATATCGGGGACGTCGGTTATGCCGTTCAGTTCCTCGCCGAGTCTCACGGTTACGGCGTGCTTCGTGATTATGTGGGCCATGGCATTGGCCGCGTGATGCACGAGGACCCCAATGTTCCTAACTATGGAAAGAAGGGGAGGGGCGTTCGCCTCCAGGCCGGCATGGTCATTGCCATCGAGCCGATGGTTACGATGGGTTCCAACCATGTGAGCACGGGCTCCGACGGTTGGATCGTCACGACCAACGACCATCTGCCCGCCGCGCACTACGAGAACACCGTCGCCATTACCAATGACGGTCCGGTGATTCTCACCACGGATGCCCAAGGTGCTTGGTGCTCCTTGCAAGGCGGTGAAATGTAAAAGTCGCCGCCCTCTGATGCCCAACCTCGCCTTTCAATTTCGAAGGCATGACCCCAAGGTCTATGCCTTCTCATTTCAAGGCGATCTTGGGCATCAGGGAACGGCTTTGTTTTACATTTCAAATGTAACAAGTTCCACTTAGTTGTGGAGCCATTACGAAGTTATTACGATGCGTGCATACGTGTTGTAGAATACTCAATCGCTGTCGTTTTCTAGAGAAAGATGATTGCTTGTGAAGAAGGAAGACGCAATTGAGCTCGAGGGTACGGTAAAGGAACCGTTGCCCAACGCCATGTTTAAGGTCGAGCTCGAGAACGGTCATTCGGTTCTGTGCAACATTTCTGGCAAGATCCGAATGAATTACATCCGTATTCTCCCCGGTGACAGGGTTGTCGTGGAGCTTTCCCCGTACGACCTGACCCGCGGCCGCATCACCTATCGCTACAAATAGCGGCACGCATACACGCACTCCATTTCCGACTGCAGGCTTAGCTCAACCTACGGTCGGATTGTGTGTGAAGACCAGCCATAGTTTTAAACGCCTGCGGCTGGGCGAGTAGATAGTAGGGAAGTAGTTTGAGCGCTACCGAAAGGAAGAACGATGAAGGTACGTCCTTCGGTCAAGAAGATGTGCGATAAGTGCAAAATCATTAGGCGCCATGGCAAGGTCCTCGTCATTTGCGAGAACCCCCGTCATAAGCAGCGTCAGGGTTAAGAGAGGAGACTACGTTGGCCCGTATTAATGGTGTCGACCTCCCGCGTGAGAAGCGCGTTGAGATCGGTCTGACCTACATTTACGGCATCGGCCGCACCACTGCGACGAAGATTTGCGTCGAGTGCAACGTTAACGTGGATACGCGCGTTAAGGACCTCACCGAGGATGAGGTTAACGCCATCCGCGATTATATCGATAAGAACCAGATCATGGTTGAGGGCGACCTCCGCCGTGAGCGCAACCAGAACGTCAAGCGCCTTATGGACATCGGCTGCAACCGCGGCCTTCGTCACCGCAAGGGCCTCCCGGTCCGCGGCCAGCGCACCCACACTAACGCTCGTACCCGCAAGGGCCCGAAGCGTCAGATCGGTGCTAAGAAGAAGAAATAAGGAGCGCTAGATAGATGGCTACTGCTAAGAAGAACGTTCGCGCTGCCCGTCTGAAGCGCGCGGACCGTAAGAACATTTCCGTGGGCCAGGCTCACATTCGTTCTACGTTCAACAACACGATCGTTTCGATCACCGATCCCCAGGGCAATGTCATTTCCTGGAAGTCGGCTGGCCAGGTGGGCTTCAAGGGCTCCCGTAAGTCCACGCCGTTCGCTGCCCAGATGGCTGCCGAGGCTGCTGCCAAGCAGGCCATGGAGCACGGTATGAAGAAGGTTTCCGTCTTCGTCAAGGGCCCCGGCTCCGGTCGTGAGACCGCCATCCGCTCCCTCCAGGCTGCTGGCCTCGAGGTCTCGAGCATCCAGGACAAGACCCCCATTCCGCACAACGGCTGCCGCCCCAAGAAGCGTCGCCGCGTGTAACTGAAAGGATCGTATCAATATGGCAATCGACAGGACTCCTGTTCTTAAGCGCTGCCGTCAGCTCGGGATCGATCCCGCTGAGCTCGGTTACAGCAGCAAGAAGGAATCTATCCGTCAGCCCAAGCGCCGTCGCAAGGAATCTGAGTACGGCATGCAGCTGCGCGAGAAGCAGAAGGTCAAGTTTATTTATGGCGTTCTGGAGAAGCAGTTCCACGGTTACTTCAACAAGGCCCGTAAGATGAACGGCGTCACCGGTGAGAACCTCATGATCATCCTTGAGTCTCGCCTCGACAACGTCGTCTTCCGTCTTGGCTTCGCCCGCACCCGCAAAGAGGCTCGTCAGTCCGTCCGTCACGGTCACTTCACCGTGAACGGCAAGCGCGTGGACATCCCGTCCTACCGCGTCAAGGCCGGCGACGTCGTCGCTGTCGGCGAGAAGTTCCGTGACCTCCTCCCCATCAAGGAGGCCCTGATTTCCTCCGAGCGCTTTGAGGTCCCTGGATGGCTCGAGGTCGATATCGAGAAGCTGTCTGGTAACGTGCTCGCTCTGCCGACGCGTGAGCAGATCAGTGGTGATATCAACGAGCAGCTCATCGTCGAGCTCTACTCTAAGTAGTCCATCCGGGCTGCTGAGGCTGGAGGTAATACATGTCAGAATTCATTAGGCCTCAGGTTCAGGTCGAAGAGATCAACGAGACGTCTGCTCGTGTCTCCGTCGAGCCGCTCGAGCGTGGCTACGGCGATACGCTGGGTAACTCGCTTCGTCGTGTTCTTCTGTCCTCGCTCGAGGGTGCCGCCGTCGAGGCTATTCAGATCGATGGCGCGCAGCACGAGTTCATGACCATCCCTAACATGGTCGAGGATGTCACCGACATCGTCCTGAATGTCAAGGGTCTTGTCTTCAGGGCTCTCGGCACGACCGACGAGGCGACCGCCACCATTTCGGTTGACGGCCCCTGCGAGGTCACCGGTGCGGACTTCTTTATTCCGTCCGAGTTTGAGCTGGTCAACCCCGAGCAGCACATTGCTACGCTCACCGAGGGTGGCCATCTCACCATGAGCATGCGCATCGGCTATGGCCGCGGCTATGTTTCTGGCGAGGCCAACAAGCGCGACAACGATCCCATCGGTGTGATCCACGTCGACTCGCTGTACTCGCCGGTTTCCCGTTGCGCCAAGCTCGTTGAGGCTTGCCGTGTCGGTCAGCACACCGACTACGACCGCCTTGTCCTCGAGATCGAGACCAACGGCTCCAT
>CABUUE010000035.1 GCA_902494685.1 uncultured Collinsella sp. | reverse complement strand
TAGGAAAGCCCTTAATGTGCTTTCCGTCTTGCGCAGGACTGTAGAGCAGCAAACTTAATATATTTCGCCGCCCCTCTGCCAAGCCCAGGCGACTCCACGCACTTTACCTGCGTAAACAATGTGAGTGAAATATGAATCTCGATGGATACGCCCGCAGCCGTGTATACTAATCAGCTGTGTGTAACCAGGGGAGTATTCTGGCTGGACAAAATGCCTGCTTAATAGGGTTGTCAGGTAGTCCGGGCGAAATACAAGGCTGGGGAGCACGTCGTGTAAGTAGTGGTCCTCTAGGGGCGTACGCTCGGTGGTGTACGCATTGTCCCAAGACCACGCGAGAGTTGGGATCATATCTTGATCAGCATGATTCTCGGCCGCAAGATTGGCATGACCCAGGTTTGGGACGAGGACGACAACGTCGTTCCCGTCACGGTCATCCAGGCTGGCCCCTGCGCTGTCTCGCAGGTTAAAACTCAGGCAACCGACGGCTATGACGCCGTCCAGATCGGTTTCGGCGACATCAAGGCCAAGAACGTGAACAAGCCCATGGCTGGTCACTTCGCTAAGGCTGGCGTCGAGCCTGTCCGCTTCCTTCGTGAGGTCCGCGTCGAGAACGGCGAGGAGCACAAGGTCGGCGAGGTCGTCACCGTCGCTGATTTCGCTGATGTCGAGAAGGTCGACGTCATCGGTACCTCCAAGGGTAAGGGCTTCCAGGGTCGCATCAAGCGCTGGGGTCAGCGCCGCGGTCCTATGACGCATGGTTCTCACTTCCAGCGTCACCCCGGTTCTATCGGTCAGTGCGCCTATCCTGCGCGCGTCCTCAAGGGCGTCAAGATGGCCGGTCACATGGGTAACGAGCGCGTTACCGTCAAGAACCTTTCCGTTGTCCGCATCGATGCCGAGCAGAACCTCATCTTGGTCAAGGGCGCTGTCCCGGGTGCCAAGAATGGTCTCGTCGCCATCCGTATGGCCTAAGGGCCCAGCCCATTTAGCCCAGCGTCATACCAAGGAGAACACTTAAATGGCAAAGTTTGAAGTAAAGAACAGCGAGGGCAAGAAGGTCGCCGAGGCCGAGCTCGCCGCTGAGGTGTACGGCATCGAGCCGAACATCCACGTTATGCACCACATCGTCAAGTGCCAGATGGCCTCTTGGCGTCAGGGCACCCAGTCCGCTAAGGGCCGCTCTGAGGTTTCCGGTGGCGGCAAGAAGCCTTGGCGTCAGAAGGGCACCGGCCGTGCCCGCCAGGGTTCCATCCGTGCTGCCCAGTGGCGTCACGGTGGCGTTGTCTTCGCCCCCAAGCCCCGTTCCTACGCTAAGCGTATGAACAACAAGGAGGTCAAGCTGGCTATGCGCTCCGCGCTGTCCGCCAAGCTGGCCGATGGCGAGCTCGTGCTCGTCGACGACTACGGCTTCGAGAAGCCTTCCACCAAGGCTGCCGTTGCCATGCTCAAGGCTCTCGGCCTTGAGGGCAAGCGTCTGACCATCATCGTTCGCGATGAGGACGTCAACGCCTACCTGTCGTTCCGCAACATTCCCAAGACGTTCATCATCACTGCCGACGAGGCCAACACCTACGATCTCGTCAACAACAACGCTGTGCTGATGCCCGCCGACATCGCCGCTCACTTCGGGGAGGTGCTTGCATAAATGACCGCCCACGAGATCATCATCCGTCCGATCGTGTCCGAGCGTTCCTTCTCCGGCATGGAGCAGAACAAGTACACGTTCGAGGTCGCCAAGGATGCTAACAAGTATCAGATCAAGGACGCTGTCGAGGAGATCTTCGGCGTCAAGGTCGTTCGCGTGAACACCCTGACGGTCAAGCCCAAGACCAAGCGCGTGCGCTATGTCGCCGGCAAGACCCGTTCTTGGAAGAAGGCCATCGTCACGCTGGCCGAGGGCGACACCATCGAGGTCTTTGGCAACCAGGCCTAAGACTCGCTGCTGTTGAGTGAGCTCATGCCTCCCAACTAGGGGAGGCGAGAGCTCAAGGTTTTGGGCGTATAAAATGGACACGCCCGGAACCGTGTATATGTCCGGTGTCATCGCACCCGAGGCAGAACCTCGAATCCCTGTCTGCGATGGCTAACGGATTCCTATTGAAAGGGATTGTAATGGCTGTAAAGCACCTTAAGCCGACCTCCGCTGGTAGGCGTTGGCAGACGATCTCCGATTTCTCTGAGATCACCTGCACCAAGCCCGAGAAGTCTCTTCTCGAGCCCCTGCCCAAGAAGGCCGGTCGTAACAACAACGGTCGCATCACCACCCGCCACCAGGGCGGCGGCGTGAAGCGTCGTTACCGCGTGATCGACTTCAAGCGCAACAAGGACGGCGTGCCCGCCAAGGTTGCCACGATCGAGTACGATCCGAACCGTTCCGCTCGCATCGCTCTGCTGCACTACGCTGACGGTGAGAAGCGCTACATCCTGGCCCCCAAGGGCCTCGAGGTCGGTCAGACCATCATGTCCGGTTCTGACGCCGACATCAAGCCGGGCAACGCTCTGCCCCTCGCCGACATCCCCGTCGGTACGCTCATCCACGCCGTCGAGTTCCAGCCGGGCAAGGGCGCTGCTATCGCCCGTTCCGCCGGTAACTCCTGCCAGCTGATGGGTAAGGAGGGCAAGTACGCTATCGTTCGTATGCCTTCCTCCGAGATGCGCCGCATCCTCGTTACCTGCCGCGCCACCGTCGGTGAGGTCGGCAACGCCGATCACTCCAACATCGTCATCGGCAAGGCCGGCCGTAAGCGTCACATGAACGTGCGCCCGACCGTCCGCGGTACCGTCATGAACCCTGTCGACCACCCGCACGGCGGTGGCGAGGGCAAGAACCACACCTCTGGTCGTCCCTCCGTTACCCCTTGGGGTAAGCCGACGAAGGGCCTTCGTACGCGCAAGAAGAAGAAGGTCTCGAACCAGCACATCATTCGTCGCCGTAAGAAGTAATTTCGGATACCGAGTTTTAGGAGAAAGCACTTATGAGCAGAAGTCTCAAAAAGGGCCCGTTCGTGGAGACTCGCCTTCTCTCGCGTATCACCGCGATGAACGAGGCTGGCAAGAAGGACGTCGTGAAGACCTGGTCCCGCGCGTCCACCATCTTCCCCGAGATGGTTGGTCACACCATCGCCGTCCACGACGGCCGCAAGCATGTGCCCGTGTATGTTACCGAGTCCATGGTTGGTCACAAGCTCGGCGAGTTCGCGCCGACTCGTACGTTCCGTGGCCACAAGGCCAAATAGGGGGTTAACCGTAAATGGCAACTAAGTCTATTGAAACTGAGGCCACCGAGGTTCGCGCCGTCGCTAAGTACGTGCGTGTTTCCCCCAGCAAGGCCCGCCTGGTGGTCGATCTGATCCGCCGCAAGCCTGTCGCTCAGGCCTTCGACATCCTCCACTTCTGCGACCGCGCCGTCGCTGTGGATGTCGAGAAGGTTCTCCGTTCCGCCGTTGCGAACGCCGAGAACAACAACGGTCTGCGTGCCGACAACCTGGTTGTCGCCGCTGCCTATGTTGACGAGGGTCCGACGCTTAAGCGCATCCGTCCCCGCGCCAAGGGTTCCGCTTCTCGCATTCTGAAGCGTACTTCCCACATCACCGTCGTCGTTGCTCCTCGAAAGGAGGCGTAAAGCTGTATGGGTCAGAAAGTCTACCCCACCGGCTTCCGTCTTGGCATCACCGAGAACTGGCGCTCCCGCTGGTTCGCAGAGAAGGATTACGCTAAGACCCTCGGTAACGATCTCGAGATCCGCAAGTACCTCGAGAAGCGTCTTTCCCGCGCAGCTGTCTCCCGCGTCGAGATCGAGCGCGCTGGCGACAAGGTGAAGGTCATCATCCTCACCGCTCGCCCCGGCGTTGTCATCGGTAAGAAGGGTGCCGAGATCGATACCCTCCGCACCGAGCTCGAGAAGGTCGCTGGCGTCTCCAAGGGCCAGCTCTCCGTCGACGTTGTCGAGATCAAGCGCCCCGAGCTCGACGCCAACCTCGTTGCTCAGTCTATCGCCGAGCAGCTCGAGGGCCGCGTTGCCTTCCGTCGCGCTATGCGCAAGGCTGTCCAGTCCGCCCGCAAGGCCGGCGCTAAGGGCATCCGTATCCAGTGCTCCGGTCGTCTCGGTGGTGCCGAGATGGGCCGTCGTGAGTGGTACCGTGAGGGTCGCGTGCCTCTGCACACCCTCCGTGCCAAGATCGACTACGGCACGGCTGTCGCCAGCACCACCATGGGCGCTTGCGGCGTGAAGGTCTGGATCTACCTGGGCGAGAAGCTCCCGGGCCAGCCTGTTCCCAACCCTGCACTCGAGGGCTCTTCCCGTCCTCGTCGTCGTAACTCCGAGAGGAGGGGTCAGTAGTGCTTGCCCCTAAGCGTATTCTTCACCGCAAGGTGCAGCGTGGCTCCATGAAGGGCCAGGCCAAGGGTAATACCGAGCTGCATTTCGGCGAGTTTGGTATCCAGGCTCTCGAGGCCCATTGGATCACCAACCGTCAGATCGAGGCCGCTCGTATTGCCATGACCCGCTACATGAAGCGTGGCGGTCGTGTGTACATCACGATCTTCCCCGATAAGCCCATCACCAAGAAGCCTGCCGAGACTCGCATGGGTTCTGGTAAGGGTAACCCCGAGGAGTGGGTGGCCGTCGTCAAGCCCGGCCGCATCATGTTCGAGGTCAAGGGCGTGCCCGAGGAGGTCGCTCGCGAGGCTCTGCGTCTTGCACAGCACAAGCTTCCCATCAAGACCAAGATTGTTGCTGCTAAGAACGCTGAGCAGCGCATCGAGAAGGAGATGGCTGAGGAGGCCGCTCTCGAGGCCAAGTGGGCTGCTGAGGACGCCGCCGCCGCCAAGGAGGAGAACTAATGAAGCCCGCAGAGATTCGTGAGCTCTCGGACGCTCAGCTCGTTGAGAAGCTGAAGGAAATGCGCGCCGAGCTCTTTAACCTTCGTTTCCAGATGGCCACCAGCCAGCTGGACAACACCGCTCGCGTCAACACCGTGAAGAAGGACATCGCTCGCGTCCTCACGGAGCAGCGCGCCCGCGAGATCGCAGCGGAGAAGTCCGCTGTCGCCGAGTAGGACCTAAGGAGAGAACATGACTGATTCGCGTAACTCGCGTAAGGTCCGTACGGGTGTCGTTACCTCCGTCTCCGGTGCCAAGACCATTGTCGTCACCATCACCGAGCGCAAGCGTCACCCCAAGTACGGCAAGATGATGACCAGCTCCAAGAAGCTGCACGCTCACGACGAGGAGTGCACGGCTGGCGTGGGCGATACCGTCCGCGTTATGGAGACCCGTCCTATGTCCAAGATGAAGCGTTGGCGCCTCATCGAGGTCGTCGAGCGCGCTAAATAAGCAGTCGCTCTTACGACTTGTACGTTTCCGAAGATGTGCGTATGCCTGGTTTGCATACCACAGGCCGTCTAAAGGCTGCGCACCTCTCTTCGGTTCTTAGTTCGGAGGAACATCTACCATGATTCAGATGCAAACCATGCTGAACGTCGCCGACAACTCCGGCGCTCGCAAGATTCGCTGCATCAAGGTGCTTGGCGGTTCCAAGCGTCGTTATGCAGGCATCGGCGATGTGTTCATCGGTGCTGTCCAGGAGGCTACCCCTGGCGCCAACGTCAAGAAGAAGGACGTTGTCCGTTGCGTCGTCGTTCGCACCGTTAAGGAGATCCGCCGCAAGGATGGCTCCTACATTCGCTTTGATGAGAACGCTTGCGTTGTCATCAACAACGATGGTTCGCCCGTCGGCACCCGTATCTTCGGGCCCGTCGCTCGCGAGCTTCGTGACAAGAAGTACATGAAGATCGTCTCGCTCGCTCCCGAGACCCTGTAGTTAGGGGAGATATATGTATATCAAGAAGGGCGATAAGGTCCAGGTTCTCTCTGGTAAGGATCGCGGCAAGCAGGGTGTTATCCTGCGTGCTCTCCCCGCCGAGAACAAGGTCGTTGTCGAGGGCGTTTCGGTCGTCAAGAAGGCCGTCAAGCCCAACGCTGCCAACCAGCAGGGCGGCATCGTTTCGCAGGAGGCTCCCATCGACGCCTCCAACGTCAATCTCGTCTGCCCCGAGTGCGGTAAGGTTACCCGCGTCGGTCACGAGAAGGACGGCAAGAACAAGCTGCGCGTCTGCAAGAAGTGCGGCCACAAGTTCTAAGCTGCCCGCAACATCAAGTTGCTAGCAAAGGCCCGGATGCCTCTACGGCATCCGGGCCTTTTTCTATCCCTACTCATTGGGGGCTCATTGGGGACAGACATAAATGAGTGGCCGATGATTGGCAGTCATTGGGGACATACTCATTGGGGACAGACTTAAATGAGTGGTCGTCGCTTGGCATTCATTGGGGACAGGCTTAAATGAGTGCCGTTGAAACGCCGGTAGCTGGGGACGTTCCCTATGTGCCGGCAGTTAGGGAAGTCCCTATCTGCCGGCAGTTTGGAACAGTCCTTTGATGGCTGCGCCCCCCCAGAGGGGTGGAGTAATACAGCCTACTCTGTCTTTTATGGCTATGGTGTTCCGCCCTTTTATGTTTCATAAGGATCGTCGCATGCGCATTTACGCGCATAGCCTTGCGCGATAATGCGCATAACCGCGCAAACATCTGCCAACTATGGCTAAATAATGACCGATAAGCAAATAAACACGCAAACACGAGCAGATACGCGCGCAATTGTGCGAATATAGGGCTGTTAGAAATGAAGGACTTCCGATGACTCAGGAGGCACTCATGGCAGATTCCAAACAGGCTCCGCTCGACGCCGAGGCAGCCGCTAAGGCGGCGTTTGCCTCGGTCCAGGATCGGCCGTTCCCCGACGACATTTTTACGGCTCCCGAGCTTCGCTGGGCTGTGATCGGTTGCGGCGTTATTGCCAACCAAATGGCCCAGTCCCTCGCGCTGGCCGGCCGCAAGCTTGCGGGCGTCGCCAACCGCACGCTGTCCAAGGCCCAGGCTTTTGCTGAGCAGTATGGCATCGAGAAGGTCTATGAAACGGTTGAGGACCTCTATGCCGATCCGGATATCGACGCCGTCTATATCACCACGCCGCACAACACGCATATCACCTATCTGCGTGCCGCTCTGGCAGCTGGTAAGCACGTACTCTGCGAGAAGGCCATTACCCTCAACTCTGCCGAGCTCGACGAGGCCCGTGCCATCGCCGACGAGCACAACGTGGTCCTTATGGATGCCACCACGGTGCTCCACATGCCCTTGTATCAGGAGCTGCGCCGCCGCATGGATGCCGGCGACTTTGGACGCATGAACCTCGCCCAGCTCAACTTTGGCAGCTACAAGGAGTACGGCGACCTGACCAACCGCTTTTACAATCGCAACCTTGCTGGCGGTGCCATGCTCGATATTGGCGTCTATGCCTTGTCCGTCATGCGCCTCTTTATGGCAAGCCAGCCCGCTGAGGTCGTTTCGCTGGGCAACACCTGCGAGACTGGCGTTGACGTCGCGGGTGGCATCGTCTGCCGAAATGCCGAGCAGCAGCTGGGCGTCGTGAGCCTTACGCTCCACTCCAAGCAGCCCAAGCGCTCGGTCATCAGCTTTGACAATTGCTATGTCGAGGTCAACGAGTATCCGCGCGCCGATCACGCGACGATCGTGTGGACCGCGGACGGTCATCGCGAGGAGGTCGCCGCGGGCACCGAGGCTTATGCCCTGTGCTACGAGATGGCCGACCTGGAGAAGGCCGTTGCCGGCGATGATTCGAAGCGCGAGCTTCTGGGCTATGCTTCTGATGTTATGGAGCTGATGACCAAGCTCCGCGCCGACTGGGGAGTCGTGTACCCCGAGGAGGAGTAAGCGATGCTTGCGGAAGATAGGCTCAACGCGATTGTGTCGATGGTGCAGCAGGCCGGCTCGGTTACCGTGCCGGAGCTTGCCGAAGCCCTGGGCGTGACGCCGTCCACCATTCGCCGTGACCTGCAGACGCTCGACCGCGCACACCGTATCGCCAAGGTGCACGGAGGCGCGACGAGTCTGGAACGCGCGCACGTGACGCGCGACCTGACGATCAGCGAGCGCAGTGATCTCCATAACGATGACAAGGAGCGCATCTGCGCCCGTGCCGCGGCTCTGGTGGAGCCCGATAGCTTTGTGTATATCGATTCGGGCTCCACGACCCTCAAGCTCATCGAGCATCTTCCGCGCCTTGAGGGTGTCACCTATGTGACCGATTCCGTGCTCCATGCTCAGCATCTCGCCCTGCGTGGTATGCGCACCGTGGTGCTAGGCGGCGAGCTCAAGCCCGAGACCGAGGCGCTCGTCGGTCCCGACGCCTTGGCAACCCTGGACCGCTATAACTTCAACTGCGGCTTTTGGGGTTCCAATGGCATCGCCGCCGAGCAAGGTCTCACCACACCGGATATCGAGGAAGCGCAAGTCAAGCGTATCTCGATGCGCCATACCGCCAAACGCTTCGTAATCTCAGACGCCAGCAAATTCGGCATGGTGGCGCCCGTCAAGTTCGCGGACTTCCGCGACGCAACGATTATTACCGCGGGCGAGGTGCCAGCCAAGTACCAGTCGATGGACAACGTCATCACGGTCTAGCGACAGGGCAAGGTCAAAACCATTTAGGTTCCTCAATAGAAAAGCGGCAACACCCTCGATGGGCGATGCCGCTTTTGTTGTCTGCCGTTTTGTCTAAATCTGTAACAACTAGACCGTTAAAAGTGGGCTAGGTGTTACAGATTGAGATACTTCCGAACCTTGCCGTCCCTTTGTCTCGATCTGTAACATCTGGGACCGATTTTGACGAGTAATTGTTACAGATTGAGATTTTCCCTTGAGGGGGATTCGAATGTCTCGATCTGTAACGGATAGACCGGAAAATGGGTTCTAACTGTTACAGATCGAGACGTTTTGGGACCGCGGCTGAGCCATTGCGGCAAAGCCACCACAAAGGTGCCTGCCCTTTTTGGCAGGTTTTAGGGCTCCCAGGGGCAGGGGGCTTCGATGTGGATGTGCTCACCGGTTACGGGATGCGTAAAGGACACGCTGTGGGCATGGAGCATCAGGCCGCAGGGGCGCGGCGTTCCGTACAGGTCGTCGCCAACCAGGGGATGACGCTCGCTCGCCAGGTGCACACGGATTTGGTGTTTGCGGCCGGTGAGCAGCTCGACATCGATATACGAGCGTGTGGGCAGGCCACGACGGCTCTTAAGACGCTTGAGCACCTTCACGCGCGTCTGAGACGGCTTGCCGCTGGCGCCAACGCGCATCTTGCGGCTATCGTGACGGTCGCGGGCGATGGGCTTGTCGATGAGCTTTTCGTCCCAGTCGATCTTGCCCTCGGCGAGCGCGAGGTAGTGCTTTTCGAAAGCGTGGTCGATGACCATCTGGTCAAAGGCAGGTTGCGTCTGCTTGTCGAGCGAGAACAGCACCACGCCGGTGGTGTCACGGTCCAGGCGGTTGAGCGGCTGCATGTCGGTCGCGGCAAAGCCGTCGCCCATCGCCAGCAGCAGGTCGCTGGCGTAGTCGGTGAGCGTGCGCTCGCCGGTGCCGTCGCCGTGGACGATCATGCCGGCGGGCTTGTCGATGGCCATGAGCCAGGCGTCGCAGTAGAGGACTTGAGGTTCTTCGTTCACGTGTAAGCCTTTCGGTTAGCTGATTCCCACAAACATGCAGCCCGAGGTCGCCCCGCGCAGACGGGCGGCGGGCTTGCGGCCGGCCTGCGCGGCCTCGACGGCACGACGGACGCGGGCGACGGCACGGCCCACCTCATCCGTCTCGAGCAGCGTTCCGTCCACCATGAGACGACGCACGCCGGCATCGAGCAGCTGAGGAACCTGCGGCGTGAGGTCGATGGGGTAAGCATCGTACAGGCGAGAGCGGCCGTGGATGTCGGTACGCACCGGCATGACCTTTCCGTCGATATTCTTGAGCGAGAGCTTGCGGACACGCAGGCGGCAGTTGGCGCAATCGTGGATGCAGCCGTTGGCAACCTGCAGAATGCAATGCTCGCTTGTCATGACGCGCGGCCGGCCAAAGACGGTGATGCCCAGAGTCGCGGGCGCGGCGGCGCCGAGCGAGACAATCTCGTCGAGTGTGATCTCGGGCGAGAGCCAAAACGCACCGGCTCCGCGCTCGGCAAGCGCCTCCATGCAGGGCGTGTTGTGCACCGGCAGGCAAGAGCGAATCTCGGCCGTGGCGCCAACCTGGGCGGCCAGGGCAAGCTCAGAGATGTTGCCAATAGCGACCGTGGCGCCGGCAACAACCCACGGGTCGACGCGCTCGTGGTCAACGGCACGGCAGACCTCGTCGAGCACGGGCACGATGCCCTGCTCAAACGCATCGGCGGGGGAGAGCTCGGCCGCATCGAGCGCGTCGGTGGTCATGTAGATGCGCGTTGCACCCTCCGCTCGCGCTGCCTCGGCGGCCTCGAGCGAGGTG
>CABUUE010000034.1 GCA_902494685.1 uncultured Collinsella sp. | reverse complement strand
CGGCACGGCCGGTGCGGTGCAGGCGGGCGCTGTACTCCTTAAAGGTGTCGTAGCTGTCCTCACGGCAGGCGGTCTGCAGCAAGTAGACAGTCTGCGGATCGATAAGGTGATCCTCGCCGCCGAGCGGGCGCCACTTGGTCAGGCCCAACGTGGGCAGCTGATCGGGAGCCGGGCTCTTAAGGATGGCGAGCGCGGCGTCGTAGCGCTCGTTTTGCTCGCGCTCGACGTCCTCGACACCCATACCGCCCACACGGCTCACCGTGCCGGCGAAGTACGCGTTGACGAACTCCGGCGTAAAGCCCACGGCCTCAAAGATCTGCGCCGAATGGTAGCTCTGCACCGTGGAGATGCCCATCTTGGACATGATGGAGACGATGCCGGCGGTCGCAGCCTTGTTGTAGTTGGCGATGCCCTGCTCAGCCGTCACGTCCAGGTCGCCGTGTGCCGCCAGGTCGCGGATGCACGCATGTGCGTTGTACGGATAGATGCCGCTCGCGGAGTAGCCCACCAGTGCCGCAAAGTCGTGCGGGGACACGGCGTCGCCGCACTCCACCACGATGTCGGCAAAGGTACGCACGCCGGCGCGGATCAGGTGGTTGTGCACGCAGCCCACAGCGAGCAGTGACGGCACAGGGACCTCGCCCGCAGCGGCACGGTCGCTCAACACCACGATGTTCACGCCGTCGCGGACCGCAGCCTCAACATCCTCTGCAAGCTGCTTGAGCGCAGCCTGCAGTGCACCCTCGCCGGCATCGCGGCGGTACACGGCACGGAAACGGCAGGTCTTAAAGCCCACGCGGTCGATAGCGCAGATACGCTCGAACTCCTCCTCGTTGAGCAGCGGACGCTCCAAGCGCACCAGCTGGCAGGCCGTGCGGGAATCCTCGAGCAGGTTGCCGTGGTTGCCCAGGTAGAGCGTGGTCGAGGTGACCATATGCTCGCGCAGGGCATCGATGGGCGGGTTCGTGACCTGGGCGAACAGCTGATAGAAATAGTCGTAGAAGGAGCGCGTCTTCTTGGACAGGCAGGCCAGCGGCGCGTCGATGCCCATCGAGGCGAGCGGCGCCTTGCCCTGCTGGGCCATGGGACGCACGACCTCGTCAACATCGTCCCAGTGATACCCGAGCTTAGCCATGCGCACGGCGGCGGGCACCTCGGCGTCCTCGGCGGGCGTTGCCGCGACAGGCCTATCGAGCGCGTCGACGGTCAGCGTCTCCTCGGCAATCCAATCACGGTAGGGCTTTTCCTTGGCGTAACGGGCGCGAAGCTCGTCGTTGTAGATGACGCGGCCGCGGGCAAAATCGACCTCGAGCATCTGGCCCGGCCCCAGACAGCCGCTCGTCAGGATGTTCTCGGGACTCACCTCGATGGTGCCCACCTCGCTTGCCAGCATAAAGCGACCGTCGCGCGTCACATAGTAGCGGGCGGGACGCAGGCCGTTGCGGTCGAGGGCGGCACCCAGCGTGCGACCGTCGGTAAAGGCGATGGCCGCCGGGCCGTCCCACGGCTCCATGAGCATGGACTGGTAAGCGTCGTAGGCGCGGCGCTCCTCGCTCAGGCTGTCGTTGTGGTCCCACGGCTCGGGCAGCAACATGGACGCGGCACGCGTAAGCGGGCGACCGTTCATGACCAGGAACTCAAGCACGTTGTCCAGAATCGCGGAATCGGAGCCTTCACGGTTGATGATGGGCATCACGCGCTCAAGATCGTGCTGCAGCACGGGGCTGTACAGGTTGGGCTCGCGGGCGCGGATCCAGTTGACGTTGCCCTTGAGGGTGTTGATCTCGCCGTTGTGGATGATAAAGCGGTTGGGGTGCGCGCGCTCCCAGCTGGGCGTGGTGTTGGTGGAGTAGCGCGAGTGGACGAGCGCCACGGCCGTCTTGACGGCGGCGTCGTTGAGATCGATGAAGAAGCGGCGCATCTGCGTGGCGACCAGCATGCCCTTGTACACGATAGTGCGCGAGCTCATGGAGCACACATAGAAGATCTTATCGCGCAAGGCGAACTCGGCGTCGGCCTTCTTCTCAATGGTGCGGCGGCACACGTACAGGCGACGCTCGAAGGCGTCGCCGGCGGGCGTGTCGTCGGGGCGGCCCAGGAAAGCCTGCAAGATGGTGGGCATGCAGGCGCGGGCCGTCTCGCCCAGGTCGTGCGGGTCGACGGGCACCTCGCGCCAAAAGAGCAGCGGCACGCCGGCCTCGGCGCAGCCCTCCTCAAACACGCGGCGGGCATCCTCTACGCCCTTGTCGTCCTGCGGGAAGAACAGCATGGCCACGCCATAGTCGCCCTCTGCCGGCAGAATCTGGCCGCACTTTTGAGCCTCTTTACGGAAAAAGTGATGCGGAACCTGGAACAGGATGCCAGCGCCGTCGCCGGTGTTCTTCTCGAGTCCCGTGCCGCCGCGGTGCTCCAAGTTGACCAGAATGGACAGCGCATCGTCCAGAATCTGGTGATGGCGCTCGCCGTTGATATCGGCGAGCGCGCCGATGCCACATGCATCGTGGTCGAATTCGGGGCGATAAAGGCCCTGCTGCTGAGCGGAATCTGCCTGCATCGCGATCCTCCCCTAGATATTAGACAGTCAGTTGAATAGGCATACTAGGAGCATCGCCGGCCCGTTGTGTTTCCCGCCCGTTTCGAAACAATTGCGTAACGCACGCCCTACGAGCAGGTGCCGCCGACTTCAAGGGCAACAACAAGGACCCCAAGTTCGGCCTGCAAGCTCACCGCTTCAAACATCTCGATCTGTAACAGGAAGACCCAATTTCGACGACTAACTGTTACAGATTGAGATGTTTTCGAGAGACGGTTCCGAATGTCTCAATCTGTAACACGAAGGGCCGGTTTTGGAGGTCAGCTGTTACAGATCGAGACATTTCGGCAACCCCCTTTCACCATCCTATTCAAATACAACAATTTTGTTAGTCTTGGTTAACTTTTTAGCATAAAACGGGTATCCTTTGCGGCGTCAAACAAACGGCACGCGCGCCGTGCCACATTAAGGAGGCCCCTATGGCAAACCAGACAGACCGGCAGACGATCCAACTCGTCCTTATCCGCCACGGAGAGTCGGAGTGGAACAAACTCAACCTGTTCACCGGCTGGACCGACGTAGAGCTCACCGACACGGGCCGCGAAGAAGCCGCCGCAGGCGGTCGAGCCCTCAAAGAAGCCGGTTTCGACTTTGACGTCTGCTACACTTCGCGCCTCAAGCGCGCGATCCACACCCTCAACATCGTGCTCGGCCAAATGGATCGCGAGTGGCTGCCCGTCATCAAATCCTGGAAGCTCAACGAGCGCCACTACGGCGCGTTGCAGGGTCTCAACAAGGCCGATGCCGCGGCGGAGCACGGCGACGAACAGGTGCTCATCTGGCGCCGCTCCTTCGATATCTGCCCGCCGGCACTCGAGCCGAACGACGCGCGCGATCCCCACACCCAGGAGCAATACCGTGATGTCGCACCCGACCAGCTGCCCTACACCGAGTGCCTCAAGGACACGATAGCCCGCGCCTGGCCTTATTTCGAAGACGAGATTCGCCCCCAGATGCTCGCCGGCAAGCGCGTACTCATCGCCGCACACGGCAACTCCCTGCGCTCTCTCGTCATGAAGTTCGAGCACCTCACGCCCGAGGAGATCCTCAAGGTCAACATCCCCACCGGCGTGCCGCTCGTCTACACCTTCGATGCCGATTTCAACGTCCTCGACAAGCGCTACATCGGCGACCCGGCGACCATCGCCGCCAAGATCGACGCCGTGGCCAACCAAGGCAAGGCGCGCAGGTAACCCCAACCCAAACCCGACGCATGGCGCCGCACGACCCAGATGCGACGCCACGCCGCCCATACACAGGAGCGCACCATGCTCAACCATCTCAAACAACACTTTGGCTCCCGACGCACCGGCGGTCACGGAGGCCTAGACATTGCGCGGCATATCGGCCCCGGGCTGCTCGTGACCGTCGGCTTTATCGACCCGGGCAACTGGGCCTCCAATATGGCCGCCGGCTCGCAGTTTGGCTACGCGCTGCTGTGGATCGTCACGCTGTCCACGATCATGCTCATCGCGTTGCAGCACAACGCGGCGCACCTGGGCATCGCCACGGGCGCCTGCCTTGCCGAGGCCACGACACGTTACCTCCCCCGCTTCGTTGGACGCACGGTGCTCGCCAGCGCCTATCTCGCGACCATCGCCACCGCCATGGCCGAAGTCCTGGGTGGCGCGATTGCCCTTCAAATGCTCTTTGGGCTGCCCGTGCGCGCGGGCTGCGTCATCGTGGCGGCAGTATCGATGGCGATGCTCATGACGAACTCCTACAAGCGTGCCGAACGCTGGATCATCGCCTTCGTAGGCGTGGTAGGACTCTCGTTTTTGGCCGAGCTTGCACTAGTCAAGGTCGACTGGCCGCAAGCCGCCGCAAGCTGGGTCACGCCCAGTATGCCCACTGGCTCTGCCGCGATTATCGTGAGTGTCCTGGGTGCGGTCGTTATGCCCCACAACCTCTTTCTACACTCCGAGGTCATCCAATCCATGCACTTCGAAGGCCAAGGCGAGCAGGTTATCGAAGAGCGTCTGCGCTATGAGCTCTTCGACACGCTCTTTTCGATGGGCGTGGGCTGGGCAATCAACTCGGCCATGGTCATCCTGGCCGCAACGACCTTCTTTGCGCACGGCATTGTCGTAGACGACCTCGCCGTCGCAGCGGACACGCTCTCCCCCATTCTGGGCCCGGCAAGCTCGACAATCTTTGCGGTGGCGCTGCTGTTTGCGGGCCTCTCGAGTAGTGTGACGGCAGGCATGGCGGCAGGCACCATCACCGCGGGCATGTTCGACGAGGAATACGACATCCACGACCGACATTCCTCGATTGGGGTGGCGGCATGTTTCGTCGGCGCAGTGGCGGCGTGTCTGGTCGTCCCAAATCCTTTTGAAGGTCTCATCTGGAGCCAGGCACTGCTGTCGCTTCAGCTGCCGATCACGGTCTTCGTGCTTATACGGCTCACCAGCTCACGCCGCGTCATGGGCAAATACGCCAACTCGCGCCCGCTCAACACGCTGCTCGTAGGAATCGGTGCCATCGTGACGATTCTCGACATCGTGCTGCTAACGGGGATGTAATTGGGATGGCGTGACTGTCCAGATATAACGTCTCAATCTGTAACACGTAAGGCCGTTTTAAACCGTCAGATAAATCAAAAGGGCCCCGGCCGAGAATTCGACCGGGGCCCTTGGACAGAGCTCTGTATAGCTAATCGCCGTGTGTCTACGAGTTACTCCTCGACGAGCTCAAACTCATCGGGGCCGACGCCGCAGACCGGGCATACGTAATCCTCGGGCAGCTCGGGCGTGTCGACCTCAACCTCGTAACCGCAAACGGTGCACACAAACTTATACGTCTTCTTCTCCTCAGCCATGATGTTCTCCTCTCGAACGTGACTGCTGGTGTACTTGCTTATTAGTATAGATTCTCAATAATATAATACAAGTATTTTTAGAACATTTCTAGCCTTGATACGACGAAGCCTTGGGCGGCGTCTTGCCCTTCAAGACCTTGTGATAGTAGTCATATGTCAGCGGGGCCTCGCCGCTCAAGCGCTCGGCGTCCTCCACCTCGCCGATAAAGAGCAGGTGCGTGCCCACATCCACGGTATCAATCAGACGGCAGCTGAACAGCGCCGCCGCGTGCTCGGGCACATAGGGCATGCCCAGCGCGGTCTCGTGGGTCTCGTACTTGGCAAACTTGTCGTAATCGCTGCTGGTGCGGAAGCCAAAGTTGCCGATATAGAGCATGTCGGCGGTCTGGTCAATCACGGTCAGCGCAAAGGCCTTAGCCGATGCGATTACGCCGGACGTGACATTTTCCTTGTTCACGGCAATCGAGATGCGCGGCGGGGCGGATGTCACCTGCACTGCTGTGTTGATAACGCAGCCGGCACGCAGCCCGTCGGCCGCGGCGCTCACCACGTACAGGCCACTCGGCATGGTAAAGAACGCAGTTTTGTCCATAACGATCACTCCCCTAGCTCGGGTTGGAACCTCATGGATGTATGTACCCACAAAAAAGGCGGCACCCATAACGGACGCCGCCTTTGAGACATATGTGTCAGAACAGTAAGAAAGATGAGACACCCGCAGTTGCGGTGAAATAGGGACTGAATAGCCCCTCAAACAGGCAAAACAGTCCGTATTCCACCGCAACTCATACAGAGTGCCTAGCGGTTGCGCTCTTTGAGGGCGCGGTCAATCTCGCGTTGGACATCACGCTTGGCCATGTCCTCGCGCTTGTCGTAGAGCTTCTTGCCGCGACCCAGACCCAGCAGCAGCTTTACGCGGCCGTCGGTATTAAAGTAGAGCTCCAACGGAACCAGCGCATAACCACGGTTGCGAAGTTTGCCGTCAAGAAAGTCGATCTCCTTACGGTGCAGCAGCAGACGACGCCGACGGTCGGGATCGCGATTCCACACGCCACCATGGCTATAAGGATGGATATGCAGGCCGACGAGCCAGCACTCGCCGCCACGAATCAGCGCAAAAGTGTCAGTGATCTGACAGGCGCGCTCGCGAATCGACTTGACCTCGGTGCCGCTCAGTTCAATGCCGCACTCAAAGGTCTCATCGATAAAGTACTCGTGATGTGCCGAGCGATTCTTGGAGATGAGTTTGCGCTCGCGCTTACTGGGCATCGTCGGCCTCCTTGACACCGTCAGCGCCCTTGTCGACACCCGTGTGCCTTGCCTTGCGCTCGGCATTGAGCTCAGCATCGCTCTCGCGCACCAGTTTGATAATCGCCGCGCAGGCTTCCTCGCCCACCAAGTCGCGAGCACGCACCGTCAGGCGCGTCGCCTCCTGCTTGTCGCCGTCGCTTGCAGCATCGGTCGCGCACATAATCAGGCAGATGGCAATCTCGGCCGAAGGTGAGGTCGGAACGCCCTGCAACGCCAGCTCGCCCATCACGTGCTCGTCGCTCTCCTCGGCGGCATCCGGATAGGTAGTATGGATCTTGTTGAGCAGGCGCGTCGTATGCGCATCGTTGGGCGCCAGGCGCAGCGCCAGACGCGCGCAGCCCACGGCAGCCGAAATGTTCTCGGTCTCGGGCTCCAAGAAGTACTGACCCAGATTGGCGTAAGCGCGGGCGGCGCACTTGCCATCGCTTGCACGCTCCAGCACCGAAAACGAGAGCGATGCCCACTCCTGCTTGTCTTCGAGTGCGCGGAACAGCTCGGCCAAATCCAAGCGATAGTTGCAGTTCATGGGGTCCCAACGCACAGCCTGCATCAGGGCATTGCGAGCGCTCACATAATCCTGCTGGCGAATGTAGGCAAACGCCATGTCAGAGTACAGGCGGTCAAACGGCACCTCGACCTGCACGAGCTCGCGCGGATCCTTCTCCACGCGGCGATAGGCCAAGCGCTCAAACTTGCTATCGAAGCTAAAGTATTGGCGCTTCTCCTCCGTCTTGCACTCGGCGTCGATATACTCCTCGGCGAGCTCCACCAGGCGCTCCAGCAGCGGCGTCGCCGTAGCCAGGTCGCCCTGCGCCAGATAGTTCTCGGCATACGTGATGTCTTGCAAGCTGATGGGCAGGTCCATGACAACTCCTCGGTCCGGGCGGCAGACTCAACGCGCGCCTTAAACATCGGTCAATACACAAAACCCGGGTCTCTTACGAGGCCCGGGCGTTCAATTTTGGTAGCCCGTACCAGATTCGAACTGGTGATCTCCGCCTTGAGAGGGCGGCGTCCTAAACCGCTAGACGAACGGGCCATATGTAGCAAATGCAATGGCTGGGATGGAGGGAGTCGAACCCCCATTGACGGAACCAGAATCCGCTGTCCTGCCATTAGACGACATCCCAATGACTGCATCGCTGCGCTCGGCTGTGCCTTTGCGCAAGAAAGAAATATACGGGAAGTCTCGCCGTGACGCAAGCCCCAATTTTGACTTTTTTGAAATTCAGTCAAATTGGCCTAATTTAGTCCAACCCGTGAAGGACCTGTGAAGCCGACCGCTGCACACGAAGGGCAAAACGCCGTGAGCGGTAGCCGTCAACCGTTGGCAGATTCTACCGCGAAAACGATAGCACCAGGCAACACAATCGAAGCATCAATGATCACGTAGATATCGAGGCGCCATGGACGAAGAGCTTGATTACCTATGGGAGACCCTGGGCCTCGAGATCACTGCTGACCTTTGGCCCGAACGGGACAAAATTCACCCCACGTTACGCCCCGCCATTACTGTGGTGCAGGCAAAATACCGCCGTGCATCCTTTTTGATCATGCGGATGTCATGGCACGCGGGACTCCCCGACCTTAAGCGAATCCAGGCAAGCCTCGTCGAGCTGTCCGGCATGCCGACCGTCATATCCGAGACGCACCTGGAGCAGCGCCAGCGCGAGCGACTGCAACAGCAGCGGATTCCCTTTATCTGCCCCGGCGTTCAGGCATATCTGCCCTTTATGGACGAGGAGTACTGGAGCGGCAAGCCCAACAAACACGTAAAGGTCTACGATCCGCACGAATGGGCACAGCTCGAGGATTGAGCCGAGCGAGCCCGCCGATGGAAAACACGTCCCACCCTGAGCACTCAAAACGGGTCGCACTTTCCGCAGCCGCTACAGCAACGCCTCGGCCCAAGCCGATTCCCTAAAGCCGGGAATCGCAAAGTCGTCGCCCACCAGCAGCGGACGCTTGACCAGCATGCCGTCGGTCGCCAACAGCTCGTAGCACTCCCGATCCGTCATGCCCGCGTCCAGACGCGCCTTCAGGCCCAGCTCTCGATATTTCATGCCCGACGAATTAAAGAAGCGCCGCACCGGCAGCCCCGAACGAGCAATCCAGGTCGCAAGCTCATCAGCCGTGGGATTGTCCAAAACGATATCGCGGTCGATATACTCTACCCCATGTTCGTCCAGCCATGCCTTGGCCTTCTTACAGGTCGAGCACTTGGGATATTCAACAAACAATACCGCCATGGGATTTCCTTTCTTAGAGAAAACAGGTGTCTGGAAAACTGCGCATCGACGACCGCTCACGATAGCAGCCGTTATTGTAGTCGATGTCGAAGCATAGGCAGTCGCGATGTCTCGTCTTAAGGCTAGCGCCTCGCATGGGCGCCGATCGGCCGAGTCGCATGGCGCACCAACGCCGCTGCCAGCAATACCAACAGCATGGCGGTGACATAGCCCGCAGCATCGAATCCTAAATCGATAACGTCAAAATGCCTGCCGGGAACAAAGATCTTATGTACCTGATCGCCAACGGAGCAGGCGGCGCAAAAGAGCAATACGGGCACGCAACGGGAGCATACGCTCCACGGACGCTTGGAAAAGCAAACCACGACCACCGAGGTAAACAATCCGACGAAGAAAAACTCTACGGTATGGGCAACGCGACGGACGTTTGTGCCCGCCCACATGCGAATGGAAGCAAGTCGGCCAGACCGGACATTCGAGGCAGCCGAATCGGTGCCCCCGGTCATTCCGTTCTCCGTCTGGGCTTCACCCGTGGCATCGGCAGCCTGAACGCCCGTAGCCTGACCCTCCACTACACGCGCGGTGGACTCGCTCAGCAACGACGTCTCCACCGCATTTTGCTCCGTCAGCACCCAGATGCCCGCCAGCGTTGCAGCGAACAGAACGATCGCGGTCCATCCGATTATTTGTTTTACGCGCGCCAAGGGCCAACCTCCTTTTTTTGAATATCAGCGAGTGTAGCCCCAAATGGCATCGTCACCGTATCAAAATTTGAATCGCAACAGGAAGCAACAAAGCGACGCAAACCTTTACCCCGCCTCGCGCATCCAGCGATCGAACGTCCCCACGCACACGCCCAGGCACTTTGCTGCCTGGCTGCGGGTAATATCGCCTGCCTCATAGCTATCGCGCACCAGCTCAAACTGAGGAGGGCACGGCTTGCGAGGTCGACCGAAACGGACCCCTCGCGCCCGCGCCGCTGCAATTCCCTCCGCCTGGCGCCGATGGATATTCTCGCGCTCCACCTGCGCCACGTAGCTCAGCAGTTGCAGCACAATATCGGCAATCAGGGTGTTGGTCACATCCGGCGCGCCGCTGGCCCTGACGCGCGTATCAAGCAATGGCATGTCCAACACCACAATGGCAACCCCGAGCTCCTTGGTAATGCGTCGCCATTCCTCAAGAATCTCGGAGTAATTACGACCAAGTCGGTCGATAGAAAGCACCACCAGCACGTCCCCGTCTCCCAGGACGTGGAGCAGCTCGCGGTAACGCGGTCGATCGAAGTCCTTGCCGCTCGCATGGTCGGCATAAATATTCGCCGAGCCCACGCCATAGGCGCCCAGCGCATCCAGCTGCCGATTAAGATTCTGATCGCGCGAACTCACCCGCGCATAACCGTACACCGTCGCCATCTCATCCCCGCTTTCTTGTAAACCTGCCAAAAAGGGACAGGTTTATTT
>CABUUE010000033.1 GCA_902494685.1 uncultured Collinsella sp. | reverse complement strand
TTCGATTCTCCGCGGTACGGACAAGAAATAAAAAGGCAGGTAGATATGAGTATCTACCTGCCTGTTGCTTATGGTGGAGGCGCGGAGAATCGAACTCCGGTCCACGAAAGCCCCCTGATTGGCATCTCCAAGCTCAGTCGCTGGTTTTGTCTCGGACGCTTTGCGCGCAGCGACACGCTCGCGGCGTCCTAACCGGTTCGGTCTTAGCCTGCGCCATACCGATTACGTGCGCAGGAGCATTCCCCTAAAATGACGTCGCGCCGGTGTCGGGGAAATCACCGGGTTGACGCGCCGCTATAAACTAAGCAGCGAGAGCCATAGGCTCAAAAGAAGAGTTGTTGTCAATTCAATTTGACGGTACCCCTGTTTAACGAGGCGAGGAGACCTCGGCTTGCTTCCTCTCTCAGAGCTATCGTGTCGAAACCAGTCGCCCCCGAATGTCGGGAAAGTCTGGATGGCATTGGGCACGAGCACCCAACACCCGTCGACTTTTCAAGGAACATACGGGGCGAGCCCCGCTTGTGGAGTGTTATCTTACCACGTTCTGAAAGCGGACAGCTGTTCTATGCACGAGCTGTGAAGACCCCAATGTGCGCTGCACTTCGCACTTTTGTTACCGATCGCGTCACGTATATTTTCGCCAAGCACAATTGACCCTTCGAAAGGACCGTTATGGATACCAAGCAGCAACTCGTCAATGCCCTCGCAGGCCTGGGCTCAACAATTACCGAAGCTATGGATGTCATCGAAGGCTTTGTCCCCTGCGGACATCCCGCCCTCACGGTATCGAACGCACTCGTCGCGCTGGACGCTGACGATGATGCGGCTCTCGCCCAGCAGCTTGAGACCGTCGAGGGCTTTATCGACCACGTGAGCGAGAACCGCGGCGTGGCCGCCTACCACGGCATCGAGGTCGAGCTCGCGGGCCCCAAAGCCGATCTGCTCGCAGCAATCCGCGAGGTAGGCGCCCTTATGCAGACCGCAGGCGTCAAGAACACCCAGGTCAACGAGTGGGTCTACCGCAGTCTGGCAGCACTCGCCAGCTCCGACGAAAAGGCAGCCGAGCAGCTCGCAGAAAGTCCCGCCATCAAAGCTGCATTTGCCTAAAAAGGCCTGCACCCTGGCGGCTGCGGTGCCGCCCGAATGCAGGCCATATACTCAATCGAAAACGCTAGCGCAGGTAAGCCTTTGCGTTGCCCAGGCTGTAGGCGATCGTTGAGCCGTTGTGCAGCAGCGACGACGCCTGCGGGGTAATCGCGCCGGTAATGCCCAGCGCCAGCAGAGCCGAGTTGGTGAGCATCACCTTAGAGTAGGAGCTCGTCAGACGGTCGATGAGACCCTGGCTCATACGGCGCAGGCGCACGATCGCGGTCAGATCCGTATCGGTCAGGATGATATCGGCGACCTCCTTGGCAATGTCGCTTCCGCCACCCATTGCCAGCCCCACGTCGGCCAAACCGAGCGCCGGCGAATCGTTGACACCGTCGCCCACCATGGCAACGTGGCGCCCCTCGCCCTTAATGCGCTCCACATACGCGTACTTGTCTTCGGGCAGCAGTTCGGCCTTAAACTCGTCGACACCCGCCTCGCGCGCAATGCGCTCGGCCGTGCGTTCAGAATCGCCCGTGAGCATAACGACATGTTTGACGCCCAGCGCATGCAGGTCGGCGATGGCCTCGCGGACCCCGGGCTTGAGCGGATCCTCGATACCGAGCACGCCCACGACCGTGCCGTCGACCGCCAGGTACAGCGGCGACAAGCCCTGCATCTGGGACTCGATGCGCTCCTTGATGTCGGATTCGAGCTGTGCGCCCTCGTCATCGAACACAAAGTGAGCGGAACCGATGATGGCGCGACGCCCTTCAATGGACGAAGCGATGCCGTGCGCCACGATGTACTCGACGGCAGCATGGCGCTCGCGGTGCTCGAGCCCACGCTCGTGAGCAGCGTTGACCACGGCACGCGCCACCGGATGCGGGAAATGCTCCTCCAAGCAAGCGGAAAGGCGCAGGATCTCGTCCTCGCTCCAGCCATCGGTGGTGAGTACGCAGGCAAGACGCGGCTGCGCCTCGGTGAGCGTGCCGGTCTTATCAAACACAATGGTGTCGGCCTTGGCAAACGACTCAAAATACTTGGCGCCCTTGACCATCACGCCCATCTTGGCGGCATCGCTCATGGCGGTCATAACGGCGACGGAACCCGTGAGCTTGAGTGCGCACGAGTAGTCGACCATCAGTGCCGCTGAGGTCTTGATGAGGCTGCGGGTGGTAAGCGCAACCAGACCCGCGAGCAGGAAGTTCCACGGGACGATCTTGTTGGCAAGGTCCTCCATATGCGACTGGCCCTCGGACTTGAGCGAGTCGGCCGTCTGCACGAGCGAGACGATCGAGCGCAGCTTGGTCTGCGCCGTGTTGGCGCGCACGCGCACCAAGATGCTGCCGTCTTCCACGACGGTGCCGGCGAACACGTCGTCGCCCACGCTGCGCTCGACGGCCAGCGGCTCGCCGGTCAGGGTCGCCTGGTTGACCATGGCGCTCCCCTGCTCGACCACGCCATCGATGCAGATGGACATGCCGGTGCGCACGGCGACCAGATCGCCGGGCTCGAGCTCGGTCGCGGCAACGCTTACCTCTGTGTCGCCGACCACTTTTTGTGCCTTGTCGGGCACATCGAGCAGCGAGTTGATGAGCTCGTTTTCGCTCATGGCGCGGGTGTAGTCCTCGAGCAGCTCGCCCACGTTGAGCAGGAACATCGTCTGGCCCGCAGTGTCGACATCACGCTTGACGAACGAAATGCCGATGGCCGAAGCGTCGAGCACAGGAACGGTCAGGCGCGGCTGTGCCAGCTCATGAAGGGCAGCGCGCAAAAATGCCATGTAACCGGCCACGACAAACACCGCACGCAGAGGCGTCGGCAAGAACCAGCGGCGCGCGTAGTGGGCGCCGATAAGTGTCGCCAGGTCCATAACGAGTTTGTGCTTGCGCGGCTCGAGTTGCATCACATAGCCCGACTTGGCATCGGCGATAGCTTGAGCATCGAGTGCGCCCAGGGCGTCGAGCACGCTCGCACGGCGCGGCTCGTCGTACTCCAGCGCCATCTGGCCAATACGGCCATAAACGCGCACCTTGTGCACGCCGTCGATATCGCCGCTGAGCTTAAGAAGTGCGTCGAGATCGCTCTCTGGCACAGGACCCGCCAATTGAAGACGGGTCCTGCCAGGGATCTCGCTAATAATCGAGAATCTCATAGTTTGTGCCTGGGAGCGTTACTCGGCTGCCTCGTCAGCAGCGGCCTCGCTCTGGGTGATGTAAGCAGCCTCGGCAACCATGTCGTCGACATTAGCCTTGGCCTGCTCGACCATGTCCTGGTAGCCGTTCTTGATGCGCATGCCGCACGCGATACCCTGCACGCAGGCATTCTTTACCGGAGCGCTGGTGAGCAGCTTGATGCCGGCCGTGCCAAGCAGAAAACCGCCACCGACAAGCAGGGTGTTAAAAGTCGACTTCTTCATGTTGCTTCTCCCTTTTGCCGCACAAGCGCGGCATGGTGCCTTAGCACCCGAGTTCATTAGTTTGCTCGAGCACGCTTTTGAGACTAGTTTAATCGAACTATTATGGTCAACCAAAGTTAACCTTTGGAAATCTTGGTCCCCTTTCCTACAGCTGCCAGGTAGCCGCTTCCTTTTGCAGTGCGACCATGCGGGCAAATTCTCCGCCTGCCGCCTTAAGCTGCGCCGGAGTGCCCTGCTCGGCAACCACACCATCCTTGAGCACAACGATTTTGTCGGCATTTTCCACCGTACGCATACGGTGGGCAATAACGATAACCGTCTTACCTGCAAGCAGACGGGAGAGCGCCTGCTGTACCACGGTCTCATTCTCCACATCCAAGCTTGCCGTCGCCTCGTCCAACAGCACGATGGGCGCGTCTTTGAGCAGCGCACGGGCGATAGAAATGCGCTGGCGCTCGCCGCCGGACAGCCTGGAACCGTTCTCGCCGATCATGGTGTCGTAGCCCTGCGGCATGCGGTTCACGAACTCGTCGCAGTTGGCGGCACGCGCGGCCGCAAGCACTTCCTCATCGGTGGCATCACGACGCCCGAGGCGGATGTTTCCCATCACCGTGTCGTCAAAGAGCAGCACGTCTTGGAACACAATGGCGTAGTCGCGCAGCAGCACCTCGGGATCAACGCCCGCAACATCCACGCCACCCACGGTGACCGTGCCTTCGGTGGCATCCCAAAAGCGCGCGGCCAGGCGGCTCACCGTAGACTTACCGGAACCCGAAGGACCGACCAGCGCCGTAACTTCGCCTTCCTTGGCGGTAAAGCTCACATCGGTAAGAACTTTCTCGCCGGCACGGCCGTCCTCGCCCGCACCATAGCCAAATGCCACGTGATCGAACACCACATCGTGGCCCACGGGCTCAAATTTCTCGCTGCCCCGCGCCACAGGCTCTTCCATGATGGAACGCATGCGCTTGGCAGACGACTCGGCGGCAAACAGCTCGGACATTAACATTAACGCCTGGTCAAAGGGCGCATAGATACGGCTCACCATAAGCAGGAAGGCAAACAACACCAAAAAGTCGACCTGGCCGGAGGCGACCACCGCGGCGCCCGTGACCAGCGTGGTGGCAATGCCCAGACGCAGGATGACAAAGGCGGAGTTGACCAAAAGCCCGTTAGCGAGCTCGCCCTTGGTGGTCTCGCGCTCCTCGGCATCGATCACGGCGTTGAGCCCCTCAAGATAATGGGCCTCCTGATTGGTAGCGCGGATCTCGCGAACGCAGTCGATCGTCTCTTGAATTGCCTCGGTAACCTTGACCTTCTCGGCGCGCACGCGATCGAACACCGGAGTCATGGGGCCGCGTGTTAGATACAGCACGGCAAAGGCCACGGGAACGCTCCAAAACGCCGCGATCGCCAGCTGCCAGCAAAAGAACAGCGACGCCACAAATACAATGGCGCTTGCGATGATGGCACCCCAAAGCTCTCCCAACACGTGGCTGTAGGCGTGCTCCATGGCCTGGACGTCACCCATGATGGTCTCGGTTAAATCGGCCAAATCACGACGACCAAAAAACGACAGCGGCAGTTTGCGCAAGCGCTCGGCAATCTCCATACGCTGCTTGCCGCACTCCTCGTAAAAGATGCAGTAGGTGTAGTAATACTGCTGCCAGTTAGAGGCAAAGAGCAACACGAAAAAGACCAGGAGGCCGCCCACGATCGGCAGGGCATCCGGCAGGTCGGCCCCGCTGACGAGATGCTCGACAAAGCCGGCCATAACCAGGAATAAAAAGCCCATGCCGGCCATGGTAATGAGATTGGTGAGCGTGGTCCAGAAAATGCCGCGTTTTACGCCGGCGACGCCTTTATCGGATAGGAAATACTTCTTTTGGAATGAGGCGAACATTTAGGCCTCGCCTCCCTTCGTGACGGCGGCATCCGCAGTCGCTGCAGTGATTTTCCAGCTCGCGGCCTGTTCGTATTCGGCCCACATCTTGGCATACAGACCCTCTTGGGACAGCAACTCGGCATGGGTACCCGATTCCTGCACGCTGCCTTGGTTGAGCACCACGATTTGGTCTGCGCCCACTACAGTCGAGAGTCGGTGCGCGATCATAATGACCGTGCGACCCGCCGCCAGCTTGCTAAAGGCGCGCTGGATGAGCGCCTCGTTCTCGGGATCGGCAAACGCCGTGGCCTCGTCGAGCACCACGATAGGTGCGTCCTTAAGGATCGCGCGGGCGAGTGCCACGCGCTGGACCTCGCCGCCCGAAAGATATGCTCCGCCAGCGCCGAGCATTGTATTGATGCCCTGCGGGAGCTTGGCCACAATGTCGTCGCACTGAGCCGCGGAGAGGGCCGCACGCACTTCGTCGTCAGTGGCCGTAGGCTTGGAGGCGCGCACGTTATCGGCAAGCGTTTGCCGGAACAGCTGGTTGGTCTGGAACACAAAGGCGACCTGGTCCATAAGCTCGTGCGGATCCATATCGCGAACGTCCACACCGCCTACGAGCACTCGACCCGAGGAGACGTCCCAAAAACGCGGGATCAGGCTTGCGCAGGTTGACTTACCGCCACCCGAGGGACCCACCAGGGCGAGGGTGCTACCCGCGGAAACGCTAAAACTCACATGGCTGACAGCAGGTGCTTCGGCTCCCTCGTAGGTAAAGCTCACGTCCTCAAATCGCACGTCGCCGCCGGCAGGGTGCTTGGGGTGGGCGGGCACGGATAGCTGCTTGGAATCCATGACGCTTCGAATTCTAGCCAGCGAATCGGCACTCATCTGAGAGGCCTCGCCCACAAACATGAGCTTGGTCATGGCCGTCGGCACCACGGCCGAAAATATCGCGTAAAACGTGAAGTTGGTCATAAAATGCGCGAAGTCCGTCTCGCCCGGCGCCAACAGCAGCGCCACGGGCAACAGGAATGCCACAAGACCATTGAGCGCGGTAAGGTTAAGTACCTGCGGACCTCGGCAGAACGTGCCCGCATAGTTTTGTGCCATGTCGGCGTATTCGGCGATCGCGTCGTGGAAGGCCTTAAAGGAGTAGACCGTCTGCTGAAACACCTTGACCACGGGGATGCCACGTACGTATTCGGTGCCGGTCTTGTTCATCATGACCAGCGCTCCCATGTAGGCCTTCATGAACTCGGCGCCTTTGCCGCTCATCATGGTGGCCATGGCGCCAAACGAAACGACGACCGAGATAAGGCATGCCGCGCCCAAGCGCCAATCGAGGGCGAACAGCAACACGAGCAGGCCCACGACCATGGCGGCGGCGCCTGCGATATCGGGCAGCATGTGCGCGAGCAAAGTCTCGGTGGAGGCGGCGCATCCGTCTACAACACGACGCAGCTCACCGGTGGCGTGCGTGTCAAAGTAGCCAAGCGGCAGCTTAAGCAGGTGCTCGCTCGTAGTCTTGCGGATATTGGACGCGCAGCGAAACGCGGACAGATGCGTGCACATGAGCCCCACGAAATAAGCTACGATGCTTGCCAGGGCAAAACCCACGGCCCACCAGCCATACATCGCGATGTCGCAGGCTTCGCTCCAGTTAGGTGCTACGGCGATCAGATCGCGCGCGACAAGCCAAATGCACACGTACGGGCCAAAGCTCAGCAGCTGCGAGAGCGCCGAGAGCGCCATGCCCAAATACGTTAGGAATTTACGGTCGCCGGCATATGCAAGCAGCTCGCCGATACCGCCACCTTCCTTTTTTGATTCCTTTGCCATGAGATCCCTTTCTAACGGCTTGAGAGTTAACCGTAATGAACTTATCATTGGTATGTTAGCCATGGCTCACAATCAACCGAGCTGTGGACGTTTCTGCAAAGGAAAGGGACGCTTTTGCAAATGCGGCGGGCAGCGACCGACATAACCGAGCTCTACGCACCGCAGTTTGAGCAGTTTGGCCTGGAGCTTACCGGCAAGGGCGCCGTCTTTACCGGCGAGGTGGCAAACGACCGGGCGCACGGCCGCGCATGGATCATGCCCCTCTCCCCTGCCTGCATCGTCATGGAGCATTTCATCACCCCGACGCACGATATGTACCTGGCCGAATACACACCCGAGCCATACGCCTGCGTGAGCGAGGTCAGCGCGCCCACGCTTACATGCATGCCCGAGGCTGGCATAACGCCCGCGAACCTTAAACCATTGCATGGACCGTGGCCAAACAATGCCGTTTGCAGCTTTATCCAAGATAGCTGTGGCGAGGAATTAAGCCCGCTGTTTGCGGGGCAGCTCTATCACTCGCGCTCGGTGCTCTTTTTGCCTGGATATTTTGACGAGCTGGAGCACCGCTATCCCACCGAGTTCGCGGGAATCTTTGAGGCGTTTGCCGAGCCATGGCACGAGGAGGCGACGTCTGCCATCTGCCACACGCTGCGCCGGATTAACGAGGACCGCGCCCGCACCGTAGGCGGACACGTCTATACGCAAGGCATCGTGGAGGCCATGGTCGCGGAGCTCGCCTGTTCGCGCGCGGCCCACAAGCAGGCGCGGCAGGCAGCAGACACACGCGTCAGCATAACCATTGCCGAAGAAGCAACGGCAATGATTGAGCGCGCGCTCGACAAAGGCAGACGTGTGGGTATCAACGAGGTGGCCGAGGGGCTCTACACAAGCCGCTCCAAACTATGCGCCACCTTTAAGGCCCAAACTGGCGAGTCCCTGGGCGCCTACATTCGCAGACGTCGTATGGAGCGAGCACAGGACCTTTTGGCCGATAGCGCGCTCACGATAGCGCAGGTGACAGAGCGTCTAGGCTACCCCCAGCAGGCCGCCTTCGCCCAAGCCTTCAAACAATACACCGGCATGACACCCACGGCCTGGCGAAGCAAGCATCGCTAAGGCCCAAGCTCCCTGGCCGTAACGGAGCGATTAATTAGCCGCCGCCCGTCAGCTCACCCAGGATCTAAACGTCAAGATGCGCACAATCAAGCGCCTTTTTGATAAGAGGGACAGATCGATCAGCCAAATACAACGGAATGTTGAGCACCCCGTCGTCGAGCTTTAGGTTCTTAAGTGAGTAGCGGACCCTCAATGGAGTCGTCTCCGCATGCTTGTCGGCATAGTACTTAAGGCTCTTGGAATGAACGACCTCTCCCGATTTGACCTCGACGGGAACGATTTCGTTTCCGACTTGAATCAAAAAATCGACTTCGTGCTTCGGCTTCTCGTTTGTCCAATAACGCGGAGCAGCATCTAACTGTGAAAGTAATGCCTGAAGCACATAGTTCTCGGCGAACGAACCTTTGAACTCAGAAAATAGCGCATCCGAGATGGCAAAAGCGGACGCATCCAGCCTTGCCATGCGGCGCAGCAAGCCGACATCAAGACAGTAGACTTTAAATGCCTTGAGGTCATCGTACGCAGAGAGCGGCACACCACCGGCAGCATTAAGGCGAACCGCCGTGATGAGCCCAGCATCGGCAAGCCATTCCAGAGCATCCTCGTATTCTCGAGCACGAGCCCCCTCGCGCACCGCACCCCAAACGAACTTTTTGTTCTCGCGCGCCAACTGAGCTGGAATCGAGTTCCATATTTGCGAAAGCTTGGCGAACTGCGCACGGCCACCATGCTTGGCAAAATCGCGCTCGTAGGAATCCAAGAGATCAGACAACACCTTATCGACCTGAACGATATCGCCCGTCTCCACCCACCGGCCAAGAGCCTCTGGCATGCCGCCGCATGCAAAATAACGACGAAGATGCTCGACGAGACGGACATGGAAGAAATCGGGCACTGTCTCGATCTGATCCAGGCCGCCAAGGTATTCGTCGTAGTTTGCAGCGCCCTCGGCTTTCAGAAACTCGGAAAAGCTCATGGGGCGCATCTCCATGAACTCGACCTTTCCCACCGGAAAAGCGCTGGTCTCACGGGACAAGCGAACGCCCAACAAAGACCCTGCACATGCGACGTGATACTCGGGGGCCTCGTCACAGAAGTATTTAAGGGCGCCGACTGCAGAAGGACAATCCTGGATCTCATCAATAATAAGCAGCGTTTCGCCGGGATCGATAGGCTGTCCAAGTGCCAGGGAAAGATTTGAGATAATCCGTCGAGGATCGCGCGTACCTTCGAAAAACTGAGCGTACTCGCTCTGTACCCCAGGTGACGGCTCCTCGAGCGTCAGATACACAAAATTGAGGTACGAGGTTCGGCCGAACTCCTTAAGCGCCCACGTCTTTCCAACCTGGCGCGCCCCCTTAAGGATAAGCGGCTTACGATATTCTGACGCTTTCCAAGCGTTAAGCTTGGCAATGATATCTCGCTGCATGGCCGAACCTCCCGCAAAAAAACTTCCGTAAACGTGATATTTCCCACATTTTACCCTAGGTAAAACGTGACATTTATCACATTTACGGAAGTTTTAAGCTCATTTCGCCACACTTTCATCACATTTATTGCAATGTGACAAAGGGACAGTCCCTTTGTCACCCGCACAAAAATGGACGCGCCAACGGCGCGCCCATTCACTCAATTCCATTCAGCCCACCTGACCCGAACGGCCGAGTCGTCACGAAACCCGGGAGCCCCGGCAGGGCGGGTGCTTGCTCAAAATGAATTCCGCACGCAAAGAAGGCCACTTAATGTGGCCTTCGTCTTGCGCAGGACTGTTCGAAATTTTGAGGAAGCACCCGCCCTGCCGGGGCTCCCGGGTTCCCGCTTACGAGAGCGACGTTCTCAGCAACTCGTTGAAGAGCTTCGGATTGCCCTTGCCGCGGCTCGCCTTCATGCACTGGCCCACCAAAAAGCCGATGACCTTCTGGTTGCCGTCACGATACTGCTGCGCCTGATCGGCACAGTTTGCCAGCACCTCGTCCACGATCGGCTGCAGCGCGCCGGCGTCGCTCACCTGACGCATACCGCGCTCGTCGACGATCTTGTTGGGGTCGTCGCCGGTCTGGGCCATGGCCTCAAAGACCTCGTGCGCCTGGTTGGAGCTGATGGCATCGGTCGCCAGTAGCTTGGCAAGGGCTGCCACCTGAGCCGGCACGATGCC
>CABUUE010000032.1 GCA_902494685.1 uncultured Collinsella sp. | reverse complement strand
GTCGGCCCCATGCCGTCCTCCGTCGCCAGGAGGAAGAGCTCGACCTTCTCCCTGCTGTACATGCGAACCTCCAGTCCGGACCGCCCCGCGGTCCAACTTTCTGTCCGCACCCCCAAACAGGAACTATCTCACCGCAACTGCGCTAGATGTTCTGGCGCCTACGATAGTTCGTCGGCTATTTGGTGCTCGTAGAAGGCTTCGATTACGGCGTTAAAGTCGCGGGCGAAGTCTTCCATGGTTCCGCGCCAGGTGGCTCGGCTGGGCTTGCCTTGGCCCACAAAGGCGGTTTGGATGCCGCAATCGGGGGACGGGAAGTCGCGTTTGGGATCGTTGCCCACCATAAGGACCTCGTGTGGCTCGAGTCCCATCACCTGAAGCTGCTCTAGATAGTAGGTGGCATCGGGCTTGCAGCGGGTGGTGTTTCCCATGTGCGTGACGAGCTCAAAGGGGGCGTCGGCCAGGTCGCCCCAGCCCATGCGGCACTCGATGGCCCCCTGGGGAAAGCTGGGGTTGGTAAAGAGCGCGCAACGCAGTCCTGCGTCCTGTACGGCCTGGAGCGCGGCGTGTGCGCCCGGCATGGCGTGAGCGTTAATGACATCGTCGTTCTTGTACGGAAGAATTTCGCGGTCATAGTAGGTAAACGCCTCGTAGATGAGGGGATCGGAGAGGCAGATCCCGCATCGGCGCTCGACCTCTTCTTGGTAAAACTCAAGATTGGTGCGGTTGTCCGTGCCGCTGCGGCGATTGGCGTTGAGGTCGACCAGGATGGTGCCGAGGCGCGCCATCGTGCCACCGCGGCTGCGGCGCCCGATATCCGCGAGCATCGAAGAGACATCCTTAAAATAGCGAAGGATGAACGCGTTGAGGTTGATGCTAAGAAGCGTTTCGTCCATATCGAAAACGACTGCTTTGAGCACGCGGGCACCTTTCTCGAAAAATCGATCTAGAATCGTTGGCTCCGGATACTTTACCCCAAAGCCGAATGCCTGGCTGGTTATCGTCAAGTTGCGGAGACGTGTGTTCATAAGATTACGAAAAAGTCTCCACACGAGTAAAAAATCGCAGTTCACGCTTGAAATCGAAGTAATTTCCCCGTAATCTATACGAACGTGATTGCATAAGCGTCACATTAGTATCTGTCGGCTCCCGAGTGTTCCTAAACGTTGTGTGCTTGTCGCACCCTTCTGTAGGTCCTAGCAATCGGGGCCCCGTAGTTCGAAAGGGGTCCACCTTTGAGTGAGATTCAGAACTCGTCCATTTTCTCTCTTGACGATGTCAACGAGGAGGAGATGAACAACCTCATCGACGGTACGATTACCGACTTTGATGAGGGCGATCTCGTTAACGGCACTGTCGTTAAGATCGAGCATGACGAGGTGCTCGTTGACATCGGATTCAAGTCCGAGGGCGTTATCCCGGTCCGCGAGCTGTCCATCCGCAAGGACGCTAACCCTGCAGACATCGTTGCACTCGGTGATCCCATCGAGGCTCTGGTTCTCCAGAAGGAGGACAAGGACGGTCGTCTGGTTCTGTCCAAGAAGCGTGCCGAGTACGAGCGTGCTTGGAACCGCATCGAGGAGAAGTTCAACTCTGGCGAGAACGTCGAAGGCGAGGTTATCGAGGTTGTCAAGGGCGGCCTGATCCTCGACATCGGCCTGCGTGGCTTCCTGCCTGCTTCTCTCGTCGACCTCCGTCGTGTCAAGGACCTCACCTCCTACATGGGCACCCGCATCGAGGCTCGCGTCATCGAGATGGACCGCAACCGCAACAACGTCGTCCTCTCCCGTCGCGTCGTGCTCGAGGAGTCCCGTAAGGCCGAGCGCTCCGAGATCCTGTCCAAGCTCAAGTCTGGCATGCGTCTCCAGGGCACCGTTTCCTCCATCGTCGACTTCGGCGCCTTCGTCGACCTCGGCGGTATCGACGGCCTCATCCACATCTCCGAGCTCTCCTGGAACCACGTCAACCATCCTTCCGAGGTTGTCAAGGTCGGCCAGGAGGTCGAAGTCGAGGTTCTCGACGTCGACCTCAACCGCGAGCGCATCTCCCTGGGTCTCAAGCAGACCACCGAGGATCCGTGGCGCGCACTGGTCAAGAAGTACCCCGTCGGCGCTATCGTCGAGGGCACTGTGACCAAGCTTGTCCCGTTCGGCGCTTTCGTCGACCTGGGCGAGGGCATCGAGGGCCTGGTGCACATCTCCGAGATGGCCAACAAGCACGTCGACCAGCCTTCTCAGGTCACCCACGTGGGCGACAAGGTTCAGGTCAAGGTCATGGAGATCGACCTCGACCGTCGTCGTATCTCCCTGTCCATGAAGTCTGCTGCTGAGACTCTGGGCGTCGAGATCGAGGTTACCCCGCTGCCTTCCGAGAAGAAGGACGAGGAGACCGACGCCGAGTAAATCGGTTTGACGATCACTTGTTTTAAGGGATCCGTCCGCAATGGACGGGTCCCTTTTTGCATTTGCTGCTGAGGCGCGCGATGCTGCCCATGCTGTCTGCAGGCTATTTGGTTGTCGGTGCATGAAAAATGCCGACATCCCGCCTCGGGGAGGAGGCGGGAACACACCGAGTAGACGGAGGGGTGCGGAGCGCGGTCGCGTCTCGACTGACGACGTTGCCCATCGACAGGACCATTGTAACGCATGGCGGTTCTTGGTTTATCGTGTCGAGCGTTTGCGTTGTGCCATTGCCTGCGGCAACGGTGTGTTACACTCTTGCACTGCTGAGTGGGCCAGACGGTCGCGCGATGTGCTGCTTGCAGTACGCGTGAGGAAAGTCCGGGCTCCAGAGGGCGGGATGCCGGCTAACGGCCGGGCGGAGTGATCCGACGGAAAGCGCCGCAGAAAAGAAGACTCCCACCTGCGCCGCAAGGCGTAAAGGGAAAAGCTGAAACGGTGGTGTAAGAGACCACCAGCGTCGTGGCAACACGGCGGCTTGGCAAGCCCCATCCGGAGCAAGCGCGAATAGGAACGCTATGGGCCGGCCCGGTCCGCGTTCGGGTAGCGTGCGTGGAGCTGCACGGTAACGTGCAGACAAGATAAATGACCGTTCACGACAGAACCCGGCTTATCGGCCCACTCGGCACTTTGTTGACGCTGCGAACCCGTCAGCGCGGCAATTTGCCTTTCAAGCCTTCGGGCATGACCATAAGGTCAATGCCCTTGTCTTTCAAGGCACCTTGCTCGCGCTGACGGGTTCTCGCTGTTGGTGACGGTATCATTGGCGTTTCCGTTCTTGTTGGCGAGGTCAACGGTGCTGTCTTTGCCTTATTATTGAGGCTGTTTGTTGCTTTGCTTGTTGTTGAGGGGTTTTGTTGGACAGCTATTTTACTCTGCAATCGAATATTGAGGCTTCGGGCGAGTTTGTGGACCGCAAGAGCCGGTTTATTGCCCAGCTGGTCCATATTGAGTCCGAGGACGAGGCGAATGCCTTTATCGAGATGGTTCGCAAGCGTCATTACGACGCTCGGCACAATGTTCCCGCGTGGATTTTAGTCGATGGACGCGAGCGCCAGAGCGATGATGGTGAGCCGAGCCGCACGAGCGGTATGCCGACGCTCGAGGTGCTGCGCGGCGCGGGGCTCAAAAATGTTTGCTGCGTGGTGACGCGCTATTTTGGTGGCACGCTGTTAGGGCCCGGTGGCTTGGTGCGCGCCTATACCGCGGCGACGCAGACGGCGGTGGCCGCGGCTCAGGAGGCCGGGCAGATCGTCGAGATGACGAGTGTCGTGCCTGTTGACGTGCATGTGGCCTATCCGCAGTATGAGCAAGTGCTTCATTTGGCGCAGGATTCGGGTGCCAAGGTTTCGGATACCGATTTCGCGGATACCGTGACGATTCATTTGGTGTTTAAGGCGGGGGAGCAGGAGCCGTTTTGCGCTAAGATGCGCGAGCTTATGGCGGGGCGCGAGGAGATTGAGGTCGGCGCTCCCGAATTTGCCGAGTTTTAACGGCGACGGCCGGCGTGCTTTTGGATGGATCCCAAGCGCGCCGGCCGTCGTTTTTCTGTTGCTGCCGCTTACTCGGCGAGCTGCTTTAGCACATCGCAGGCGATTTCGACGGCATCGTCGATGCAACCGGGACAGCTGCGGAGCGGACCCTTGTCCGATCCGATGCCCTTGAGCGTGCCGCAGACGGTCGTCGTGTTCTTCTCGCCAAAACGCTTGGCGATTTCGCGCGACAGCTTGTAGGTCTGGCCCTTGGTCTTGGGGTTTTCCATGCCGTCGCTCATCACAACGCCCATGATGGCCACGGCGCCCGAGATGGCACCGCAGGTTTCGGTCATGCCGCCCATGCCGGCGCCAAAGCCCTCGGTGAGGGTAAAGGCGGTCTGGGGGTCGAGCCCGACGGCAGGTGCGAGCGTGCAGGCGACGGCCTGTGCGCAGTTGAAGCCTTGGGCGTGGTATTCGGCAGCCTGAGCTTGGCAGGCGGCGGTGTCGAGCTGAGCAGTATCGATTTGCTTCATCGTTGTCTCCTTGGTCACGGTGTACTCGCCTATGGTACCCGTGACGGGGCATGTAATCATCGAGAGCTTCATGTATGCCTCGTTTTTATCTATCGAGCAAATGCCCAAGGCTTGAGATAAATACCCCTGATCAATTTGTCCAATAACCTACCTTGGGGATGGGTTGAGAGGGGTGCCGGGTAGCGGTATCGTGAACCGAATAAAACTAAAACCCAGGCAAGGGAGCTAGATATGAGCGAGCAGACCATCGGTACTACATGTGTTCAGGGCGGCTATCACCCGGGAGATGCCGAGCCGCGCCAGGTGCCCATCTACCAGTCCACCACGTGGAAGTACGACACGTCCGAGCACATGGGCAAGCTGTTTGACCTGGAGGAGTCGGGCTACTTCTACAGCCGCCTGCAGAACCCCACGTGCGATTTGGTTGCCGCCAAGATCTGTGAGATGGAGGGAGGCGCCGCCGCGATGCTTACGAGCTCGGGCATGGCTGCGAACTTCCTCGCGATCTTTAACGTGGCCGGTGCCGGCGATCACGTGGTCGCGAGCTCTGCCATTTACGGCGGTACGTATAACCTGCTCGCCCACACCATGGGCCGCATGGGCGTGACCTGCACGTTCGTTGCCCCCGACTGCACCGATGAGGAGCTCGAGGCAGCCTTTGAGCCCAATACCAAGCTCGTCTTTGGCGAGACGATTGCCAACCCCGCCCTTGCCGTGCTCGATATTGAGCGCTTTGCCAAGGCCGCACATGACCACGGCGTGCCGCTGATGGTCGACAACACCTTCCCGACGCCTGTGATGTGCCGTCCCTTTGAGTGGGGTGCCGACATCGTTACGCACTCCACCACCAAGTACATGGATGGACATGCTGCCTACCTGGGCGGCGTGATCGTCGACCACGGCCAGTTTGACTGGATGGCCCATGCGGATAAGTTCCCGGGTCTCACCACGCCCGACGAGAGCTACCACGGCGTGACGTATGCCGAGAAGTTCGGTCGCGAGGGCGCCTTCATTACCAAGGCCACCGCGCAGCTCATGCGCGACCTCGGTCCCATGCAGAACCCGCAGGCGGCGTTTTTCCTGAACAGCTCGCTCGAGAGCCTGCACGTGCGTATGCCGCGTCATTGCGAGAACGGCCTGGCCGTTGCCAAGTTCCTGCAGAGCCATCCCAAGGTGCGCTTCGTGAGCTATCCGGGCCTGGAGGGCGATAAGTACTATGACATCGCTCAGAAGTACATGCCCAACGGTACCTGCGGCGTTGTGAGCTTTGGCTTTAACGGTGGTCGCGCGGCGGCCGAGACCTTTATGAAGAGCCTCAAGCTCGCCCAGATCGCCACGCACGTTGCCGACGCCCGCACTTGCTGCCTGCATCCCGCTAATGCCACGCACCGCCAGATGAACGATGAGGAGCTCATTGCCTGTGGCATCTCCGCCGACATGGTGCGCCTGTCGTGCGGCCTCGAGGACACGGCTGATCTGATTGCCGACCTTGAGCAGGCGCTTGAGCAGTGCTAGGCTAGCGTTCGCATAAGGCGCCGATGCTGGCAGAAAGCTTCGGCGACATTTAGTTCCGATTCCGTAGGCGGGACCCCAATCGCGGCTGTTTGCAGGCGATCGGGGCCCCGTTTTTTGCGTTGGGCCACTCGAAAGGATGGATATGGAGAAAACCGCAGAGCAGTTGCGCCGCGAACACATTGCCCTTGAGGGCGACACCCATGGCAAGAACAAGTGGGCGATTCTGTTTACCGTGCTCATCATGACGTTTATGGTGTGTCTGGATTCGACCGTCGTGACCGTGGCGCTGCCCGTGATGCAAAAGGAGCTGGGCGTGGGCCTCGATCGCATTCAGCTGGTAAGCTCGGTGTATCTGCTTGCGACATGCGTGGCTATGTTGCCGTTTGGCCGTCTGGGCGACGTGCGCGGCAAGGTGAATGTGTTCCAGCTGGGCGTCATCGTCTTTTCGGTCGGTTCGCTGCTGTGCGGCCTTTCGTCCTCGCTCGAGGTTCTTATCCTGGCACGCATTGTTCAGGGTGTCGGTTGCGCGGCGGCCATGGCCAACAACATGGGTATCATCACCGAGTCGTTTCCGGCGCGCGAACGAGGCCGTGCCATGGGTATTCTCGCGACCTTCGTGGCCCTTGGCATGATGTGTGGCCCCGTGCTCGGTGGCATGCTGGTGGCAAGCTTTCCCTGGGAGAGCATCTTCCTCATCAACCTGCCCATTGGCGTCATCTCGTTTATCGTGGGGCTCTTCACGTTGCCGCATGTTAAGCCGGAGGCCGGCGACCGTCCCATGTCCCTTGCCGAGGCCGCTCGTCGCTGCTTTGCAAATTCGGCCTTTACCATCAACCTTGCCTGCATGCTCATCGTGTTCGTTGGTATTGGCGCATCTGAGTTTATCCTGCCGTTCTATTTTCAGGACGCCCATGGCTTTGGTTCCGACATTTCCGGATTGCTCTTTTTGGCGCTGCCGATGGTGAATGCCTTTATCGGACCGCTTTCGGGTACGGTTTCGGACCGTGTTGGCTGCGAGGGCCCCACGGCGGTCGGCCTGGGCGTGTACGTGTGCGGTCTCTTTGCGGTAAGCACGCTTGACGAGCACTCTTCTATCCCTGTGATCGTGTGCTGCGTTGCGTTTATGTCGTGTGGCACGTCGATTTTCCAGAGTCCCAACAACTCGCTGTATATGGGCTCAGCTCCGCGCGAAGCGCTCGGCTTTGCGGGCAGCCTGGGCAGCCTGGCGCGCTACGCCGGCATGGCACTCGGCATTACGGCGGCGTCGCATATCCTGTATGGGCAGATGAGCGTGGCGATGGGCGAGGCCGTGACCAGTTTTGTTGCAGGCCGTCCGGATGTATTCCTATTCGGCTTTCGCTCGGTGTTCTACGTACTCATGGCTGTGGCCGCTGTGGGCTTTGCGCTTGCCATGGTGCGTTTGGTGAAGATGCGCGCCCGCCATTAGCGTGTTGGGAGGCTGTCTGCCACGATTCGCGCCGTCCCAAAAAGACTGGTTTGTGGTGCGATGCGGCTTGTGGGGCGGGCGGGGGTCGGTCCGTGGTAGACTATCGAACAACGTTTATTAATCGCGCGGTATCGTTGCCGCGAGAAGGGGTTGCGCCATGCAGGAGCTTGAGGATCGTATTCGCCATGACGGCATCGTAAAGGCCGGTAACGTCCTTAAGGTTGATGCCTTCCTCAACCACCAGTGCGACGTTGAGTTGTTCGACCACATGGGCGCCGAGTGGGCCCGTCTGTTCAAGGATGTCGAGATCAACAAGATCCTGACGATCGAGGCTTCGGGCATTGGCATGGCTTGCATCGCGGCCCAGCATTTTGGCGGCGTGCCGGTTGTCTTTGCCAAGAAGGCGCAGTCCATCAACCTCGACGGCGAGCAGTATGCCACGACCATCTACTCCTTTACCAAGCAGAAGGAGTATCCGGTCATCGTTGGCAAGCGTTTCCTGTCCGAGGGCGACAAGGTCCTGATCATCGACGACTTCTTGGCCAACGGCTGCGCGCTCGAGGGTCTTATCAAGATCTGCGAGGCTGCGGGCGCCGAGGTTGCCGGCATTGGCATCGCCGTTGAGAAGGGCTTCCAGGGCGGTGGCGATAAGCTCCGCGAGCGCGGCTTCCGTGTTGAGAGCCTGGCCCGTATCGCCGATATGGACTGCGATACCGGCGAGATCACCTTCGCCTAAGCGCGCAACACAAGCGATTGGTATGCGATGTGACAAAGGGACTTTCCCTTTGTCACATTTTTTGTATGAGGGGAGGTGTTGATATGGATGAGAACAAGATGGGATGGCGCGAGTATGCACGCTATGCCGAGATGTCGGTCGAGGAGTTGGCGCGCGATTGCGAGGTACAGGTGTTTCGCGCGACAGGTCCGGGCGGACAGGGCGTGAACACGACGGACTCTGCGGTGCGCATGAAACATGGGCCCACGGGGATTGTCGTGACGGCGCGCGAGAGCCGTAGCCAGTTTCAGAATCGCAGCTGCTGTTTGCGTAAGCTGAGGGCAGAGCTTGAGCGTCGTGGCCGTCCGCCGCGCCGACGCGTAAAGACCAAGGTGCCTCAGCGCTCTCGCCAGCGCAGGCTCAATGACAAGCACTTCAACGCCATTAAAAAGGCCAACCGTCGCAAGCCGGGCAGCGACGAATAGCTTCCTCATAAGTTGCGGTGAAATAGGGATTGTTTTGCGGCTTTAGCTGCATAAACAGTCCCTATTTCACCGCAACTTAGGTGGGGTTAGCGGGTGGGGTGCCAGACGTGGAGGGCGCCGCTGAGGACGTCGACCTCGATGCGCGAGGCGACAACGGGCTCGCCGTCGGCCTGAATGGGGTAGTCGGGCTCCTCAAAGGTAAGCTCGGCATGGCGGCAACGGCGCATGCGAACCGGTGGCAGCTTGGTGTGGTGGCCGTCCTTGGCCGAAAGGAACATAGGCAGGGCAACCGCGCGAGGGACGGGGCCGCAGGCGTAGCAGACGTCGAGCATGCCGTCGCAGGGGTCGGCATCGGGGCAGATGCGATAGCCCGAGCCATAGGTAGGACCCAGCTGAATCGCCATGATGATCGCCCTCACGCGCTCGGCGGGCGCCTCGTCAAAGCTGACTGTCATGGGGTAGTTGCGATAGCGTAGGCCAAACTGCTCAAGTCCCGAGAGGGTGTAGAGTGGCGCGCCCGTCAAGCCGGTCTTTTTGCGCAGCTCGGTGGTGCCAAGGCCGATGGCGGCATCGATGCCGACCGAAAGCGTTTGGTCGTAGTACTCGACGATCGCCTCGCCGCAGCCGCTTGCGGGGTTCCATGAGCGAATCCGCCCGATGTCCTGACGCTGCAGCTCACAGGTGAGCAGCGCACCAAAATCCTTGCCGGAGAAATCATCGATACCGAGCGTTTGGGCAAAATCGTTGCCGGAGCCTACGGGCAGGACGGCAAGGGCGGGACGGACCGCCTCATCCTGCGTCATAAGCCCGTTGACGACCTCGTGGATCACGCCGTCGCCGCCAAGGGCGATAACGGTGCGATAGTCCGTTGCCTGGGCGGCCAGTTCCTTGGCGTGCCCCATGCGCTCGGTCAGCATCAGGTCAAACTGGGATGCGCGTGCGGTCATGTCCAAAAAGCGCTGCAGACGCTCGGCAACTTCGCGTGCCGCACCCGACTGGGCGGCGGGGTTGGCGATGATGAGCGTACGACCAAAATCAGTTGCGTGCATGGGACGACTCCCGGCGTATGGCGTGACGGTGCGGTCGCGCTCAGGTCGAATTGCCCCCGATTGTGGCTGCACGGCGAATACTTACGTCTACTCTATCAGGTCGTTGTGGCGCTCGATAGCATCCGCTACCGTACCGCCCTCATCCACAATAAGCGAACGGCGCTTGGGTGAGATGATGCGTTGGGCGGGGTACACGCCGCGGTGCCCGCCGACGAGATAGCTGATAAAGGCCACGATGACAAAGAAGCCGGCTGCCGTGCCGTGGAACAGGTCGATGGCCATCATGCAGGTGGTGATGGGCACGTTGAGGCCGGCGCAGAACACGCCGAGCATGCCCAGCGCCGCCAGAAAGCTGGGGTCGATCCCGACGAGGCAACCGATCCAGCCGCCGAGCGCCGCACCGATGCCAAACAGGGGCGTGACCTCGCCGCCTTGGAAGCCGGCGCCCAGGGTAAGCGCTGTGACGACCAACTTGATGGCTGCGTCCGCCAGGGTGGTGTTGCCGGCAAATCCGGCGCCGGAAAGCCATGTAGAAAGGCCGGCGTAGTCCCAGGCGTCGAGGAGGGCATACGCGGCCAAAACCACGAGTGCGCCTATAAGTGCGCGAACGAGGTAATTGGTGATAAAGCGACCGTACAGGCTCTTGACGGTACGAACCGACCAGGCAAAGAGACGTGCGGTGAGACCAAAGATGATGGCGCTGATGACTACGATGACAACCGTCCGTGGTGTCATGTTGGGAACGCTGGCGATAACATTCGCCTCGTACTCGGTTCCCAAGGCAAGCGACGTAAAGTAGCCGGTAAACGAGGCGACCAGGCAGTAGATGCCTGCGGTGTAGTCGATCTTGCCGATAAAGCACATCTCCATGCCAAAGAAAGCTCCGGCAAGGGGCGAACCGAATACGGCGCCAAAGGCCGACGAGATGCCGGCAAGCATGAGGTCGTGGTGGTCATGCTTTTTGAGGTGGGCGAGGCTCGAGATGTTGCTGGCGATGGTGCCGCCAATCTGC
>CABUUE010000031.1 GCA_902494685.1 uncultured Collinsella sp. | reverse complement strand
TCAGGACTCAGCGCAACGCGTTGCGCTGAGTCCTGAGGCTGTTGCAATGAAAATGACAATCAAGGCCGGGCATAGGCCCGTATTTGAGTTTTCAAAATATCGCGAATCAGCAGAGCAGTTCGGGATACAATGTCAATAGGAAACGACGCATCCCGCGTAAATGAAAGAGAGCGCGGGCGGCCTAGTTTTCTGGTTTTGTTAAATGCCCGGGCCTCTAACCCCGGGCATTTTAATTTGCACGCGCGGCGCAAATGCCTTCTACCGTCCGCACCGCGCGTGCGCCTACGGACCTTAAACCGAACCTCATACGAGTCAAGAAACGCGATGGCGAACGTGCCCACCGCCGCGAGGGCGGCGAGCGCGTTAAGGAATTTCAGCATTTGGGGACCTCCGATCGAGTCGTCGGCCGCCCGCGCACGGGATGCGTCGCAAGGATATTTTACTGCGAGCACTCGCACTTACAGCTGGTAAACGCAATAATTGCAAACATCTGTTCGATATTCATACGCTTGATCCATCGGACGATGGAGGCTGGCTGCGTTGTCCAAAAAAACGGGACAGACTCCAGTGCGGAGTCTGCCCCGAAAAGAGAATGGCAAAGCAAGAACGTGGATGGACGAGAAAAGTGTCCGCAAGTCTCATGGTCATCACATCCCACCTGCCAAAGGGATGGGTGAGCGAGCGTTACTCCTGCTCGGACTCCTCGGCCTGCTTACGGCTGCGGATGAGGTGAGCCACGCCGATGCACAGCACCGCGCCACCAGCAATCCAAGTGAAGGTCACGCCGTTGAGACCGGTGAGCGGGAGGCCAGAGCCCTTCTTGTTCTTAATCGTGAGGGACATGGTTGCGCCATTTGCATCCCCAATGGTGGTCATCTCCTCATTGTTGGAGCTGACCGTAAGCGTATCCAACTCACCAGTTTTCTTGTATGTCGGAGTTACCGTGATTTCAAATGGGGCGACGGTGTTATAGCCAGTGGGTGTAGTGGTCTCAGTAATCTGGTACTTACCGGTGTCAAGGCCGGGAATATAGACCTTGCCGTCATTGAGTCTCGTCATGAACTCATATGCCTGGCCCTCGTCGACAATCTCGCCGTTTTCACCAAGCCACTTGTTATCCAAAGTGCCCTCGTCACCTTCGAGAACCTTAACCTTAAAGCCCGCCTGGAGACCTTCTCCCTTGAGTACGTCCCCGGAGCCCTTATCGGTCTTGGTAACATCGAGACGGAAGACGTGGTCCGTCACGCCCTTGATCTCGGATTTGCCGGTGCCTTCGGCCATGGGGTTATTGGAGTACTCGAGATAGACGTTGTTTGTATTACCGGCAGTATCATAGTTAGCCTTGCTATTGAGTTTGGCCTTGTAAAAGACAACGATATAAGTGTTGGCATCGATATTAAGGGTGTCGCTTTCTTTAGCCGCGGTAGCCGACTTCAATCCCTTATCATTAAAACTCACCGTCAGAGTATTATTATTGTCCTCAGTAGGATTATTCACTGTGTAGCTTTTCGGACTTATCATGGTATAGCTCTGACCATTCAGCGCATAAACCTCGAGCGACTCCTTATCATAAGTAAGGCCCTGCGAAAGGGTATCCGTAAACTTGTATGCATAGGAATCATAGGTGGCGTAGTTGTCCGCAATCGAGCCGGTGAGCTTATAGCTTACTTCCTGACCCATCTGGGAGTCAGCAAACTTACTCCACCCCTGTTGAGCGGTGTAGCCGTCTCGTTTATTCTCATTGCGGTCGTTAAGGATCTCCTTATTGATCGTCGGGATGCTGGTCTTCTCGGTAACGACCACGGGACCACCGCCAACAATGGCAAAAATCGGAGAGGTGCCGGTATTCGGCTTGGTCTGATCCGTAAGACCATCAGACACGAAGAGATAATAGCCATCGCCACTAGTGCCCGGACGCGTCCACGAATTGCCCGCCTTAATGGAATCGTCAACAGCAGTTTCGTCATTAATCACTGCTTTAGCAATCGAGTACAGCACGTCGCCAGGAGCAACTCGCGTCCCCTTATTGTCGTTCGCGCTGGCAGTTGTTTTTTTCTGCACATTCGCCGAAAGCCAATCTGCCACATTTTGGGCGGTTGCAGGATCTTTTCCGGTTGCGCTATCCACGTTAGGCAGCGGATTTTCAGACGTCTTATATCCAGCGCTATCCCTAATGATCTTAACAATGTCTTTTTGAGCTTTCTCGCCCACTGCCCACGTAATGTCCTGCGCGGTCTTGCCACTACCCGTGTCGGTAACCGTGGCCTTAAAGATCTGGTACGCCTTAAACGTATTGCTCTCGTTACCCTTGATCTTGATGCTATTGGGCGTAGTAGTCGCACCATCAGCAAACGCCATGGTCACCGGGGCCATAACTCCGCCGAAGCTCAACGCTGCTGTGAGGCCGGCGGTTACTGCCAGGCGTGCGATGTTCTTGCTCATGCTCATCTTCTTTTCCTCCGTTTTCCGGTTGGTTCTCATTCGATCGGTCATCGTCTGTCTGTGTCTTAGCATCTGCTTCGCTATGTCTCGCCCCGCTCTCTGTGGGGCTGCCAGCTACTCTTTATGGCTGCCACCTCCCCGCTTGACCAGGAGCGCGACCACGATGAGCACGGCTCCGGCGACCGCTGCGGCGGCCGCGGCGTACATTGCCATATCGCCAGTCGAGGGCATAAAGCCTCCGGTGGTAATGCTAGGGGGTGTGCCGGTGGGCGTGTTGATGAGCGACGCCTCCAGGCTGCCCGTCGACCCGTCCGCGCTGTCGGCGCGCAGGGGCGACTCGGCCGTGATGGTGAGCTTGGGTTTGGCGGCGGCCACCTGGTCGACGTCCAGACCCTCGGCCTTGACCGTCACGGAACGCGTGCCCTCAAAGGCGGTGTAGCCCATGGGCGCCTTGAGCTCGCGGACCTCCAGCTTGCCCGAGTCCACGCCCGAGACGGTCACGCGACCGTCCTCGCCCGTGGTGACGGTGGCCTTGCCCTCCGCATCCCACGTGCCGTCGGCCGCCAGTGTGCGACCGCGGTCGTCGGCGATGCTCAGGACCGCCCCGGCAAGCGGCTTGTCGCCGTCGCTGCCGCGCTTGGTGAGCGCGAGATCCCAGGTGTAGGCGCACGCGTCATCGCTCGGCGTGCGGGTAAAGCCGGCATCGCCGGACTGGTCGGCAAAGGGAGAGCGCGGGTAGCGCAGGTAGGCCTCGTTGGGGTTGCCCTTCGCGATGCCGTGGCTGCATGCGCTGTTGAGCGGCGCATTGTACACGGCGACCACGCGGGCGCCCGCGGTGAAGGCGTCGGCCCCGCCGAGCGCGGCGATGAGGTCGCCGGTGCGCACGGTGAAGGTCTTACCGTCGGCCGCTACCTTGGTAGCGCACTGGGCCGTGATGTCGGTCCAGCCCTTCGCGGGCTCGGTGCCGACGCGCCCGTCCTTGCCGGTCGAGACGGCGTCAAAGCCGCCGTCCGCGCCCGCCGCCACGTACACGCGCATGCTCGCGGCCACCTTGGAGGGGTCGAGCCCCGCGCTCATGGTGTCAACGAACCGCACCGTATAGGCGTCGTAGGCCGTGAGGCCCGCCGGGACCGTGGCAGAGAGGCGCCAGTACAGGTCGTCGGCGACCGTGGCGTCGGCGGCCTTCTGCCATGCGGCGGTGCTGTCCTCCAGCACGTGCTTTTGGACCTTGGGCGTCGCCGCCTTGGGCTTGACGGTGACGGCGCTGCCGCCGACCAGCGCCATGATCGGCGCGGTGCCGGCCTCGTCCTGGGAAATGGTGGCGTCGTCCGCGACGATGAGCCAGTAGCCACAGGACAGCTCGGCCGTCGTGCCCGCGTTAAGGGCCACGGACTCAGCGTCAGAGCTCTGGAGGGAACGAGCGAGCTGTGCGCTCAGCGCGCTCGTAAGGTGGGAATCGGCGTTGAGCCACTCGGAAGCTTCCTGCGCGGTGGTCTGGGATTTGGGCATGCCAGCGCTGTGCAGCACGGGCAGCGCGGCGTCGCGCACGGCGTCGCTTGCCCAGGCGAGATCGGTGGCGGTCTTGGCGTCGCTGTCGCCGTCGACGACGTTGGCGCTAAAGATCTGGTAGGCGTCGTAGCTGCGCGCCACGGTGCCGCTCACCGTGATGGAACCGGTCGAGGTCGGCGCGGCCTGCGCGGAAGCGGGGAACACAACCGCGCAGGTGCCGATCAGGAGGGTAAGCAGCGCAAACAAGATCGGGAAGGAGCAAACTTTCTTATTCACGACGCTTACCTCCCTTCGCATTCGCCTTGCGACGAATGTGCATCCAGGCCGCAGCAGCGCAAAGCACCGCCGCGCCGGCAAGGTACGTCAGAGTGACGCCCGACATACCAGAAAGGGGCAAAGAGGTTGAGTAGGTGTTGGTGAAGGTGGGGGTGGAGGTGTCGGTGAGGTCGTGGGGCGTGTCGGTGGTCACTGGCTTGCCATCACGATCCTGAATCTGCTTGTAGGTCACATCACAATTGATCTTTCCTTCTTTTGTGCAATCCGTTGCCACAACCGTGAACTTATAGACCGACTGATCAAACTTGCAATGCGGATAGGTCGAGTGATCGTTCTTCTCGCGCACATAGTACGTGAAGGTCTTGGAACCATTTTTAAGGTCCGTGAGCTCATAGTTCTTCGGCTTGAAATTGACCGTGCTCGTCGCATTACCGTTTTTGTCAGTTTTGGCATTCGCAGGATCAGGATTAATTGTTACCGTTTCCGAATTGGTGAAGTTCGGGTCGTTCTCGTTCGCGAGTTCGAATTTGAACGCCTTCATCTCGCCGCCATCAACCTTCTTGGTCACCTGAGGCGTCCAAGAGCCCGAGGCCTGCCTATTCGAAAACGCAGGGTTGGAGTCTTTGCCGATTGTTACGGTCGAAACGACGTCGCCATGCGAATCCTCAGCCCAGCTCCACTCATAGAAGTCATCGTCACAGGGAGCGAAGTCCGCCGCGTCCTCCTTTTTTACGGATACTGTGGAAGCACCCCCATCAACTGCATAACGATTAATATGGATTCCCAAGAGGTCGGTCCATTTAACTGGGGTCGTACCAACCTTTATATGTATTTTGTAAATAGACTTATCAAACTTTGTTCCTTTTTCGTTGACAGGAACGTTAACAGGGTCAGGGGGAACTTCAACAAGGTAGAGGTCGTAATCGCCCGACTGGTAGTTCGCGCCCGTGTCAATGAGAATATCTCCGTTTGCATCGACGTTGACCGCGGGCATAGCCTTGCATCCGTTTTCGTTAAGCGTGCCGTTCTCATTCCAGTATGGTGCCTTGGTTGGATCGGCAGGTGCGCCCAACAGCTTAAACTGATAGTTGTGACCCGAAAGACCTTGCTCTTTGCCGTCCTTCATAAGGACTTTATTTGCCTTGACTTTGATTGCAGGATACACGTCCAGGGAAGTAACCTCACCGACGATGAGATCGCCGTTGGTCATGATGCCGCCACCGTGGGTGTAGGAGTAGTTGCCACTGATGATGGTCGTAGCCTCTGCCTGCGCCTTTTTTTCGGCCTCTCCATTCGGATGGGCCTCCAAACCGAACATCCACTTAGCCTCGGCACCGCCATTGGCATCGATGGTTATCTTCTTACCATCGCGAGTGCCCTGCCAGCCAGCCGATTCGCCGCCCAGCATCTTGCCAAGAACGACAGCGATTGTCTTATCCGCGCCATTCTTATTACGGACCAAGAAGAAATCCTTATGGCCGGATGTTTGGAAGGTAGAAGTAACGTAATTATCTTCATCGTGGTCTTCTTTTTTGCCGTCGCCGCCAGCGGAATAATGATACGTTGGTACCTTATTGCCATTTTGATCAACGGTTGTCAGCTTATTGCCATCTTGATCAACGTTATCTGCGTTGTCATAGATAGCAGCGCCACTTGAGTGCGAAACGATTGTCTCGCCCGTAGGACAAGCACCGACGCCACCGCCCCAGCCACCGGCGCGATTTTTAGTGATCAGCGTCTTGAAAATATTGAGCCTGCCGCCCTTCTGGATAAAGACACCGCCACCGCCCCAGTCGCCGCCACGTTTCTCACCCGTCATCGTCTTGTTGTTGGTGATGTAAACCCTGTTTGATGCATTTTCCGCATTAATATCGCCGGTATTAATATAGCCGGTAGTATCGCCAGAAATACGGAGGCCACCGCCCTCGGCATTATCGGACATATTGCCCGCAATAAAACCGCTGGACATGGTAAATGCAACTCCCTGCCCGTTGGGGAGGCCAGCGTAGATTCCACCGCCGGCCTCATGGGAGTAATTGGCAGTAACGGAGCCACCCGTCATGGACAGCGTTCCACCGTGCGATGCAATTCCGCCGCCACCGAGGAGACCTTTGTTGTAAAGCTCGTTATTAGCGAGGCGGGCTTCAGCTCGGTTGTTAGTTATATTGGCAGAATCACTGATGGTTACGATTGCACTCTGGGTATAAACACCGCCACCGTAGCCGCCGGCGTTGACGTTATAACCATCGGTGATATCGTTGCCATATGTTGCATTACCCGAGATGACACCGCCGGAGAGGTTCAGCGCCGCTCTATTGTTAGCAAAGATGCCACCGCCAGAAGCTGCCTTGTTTCCCGCGACCACGCCGCCTGTCATTTCGAGGCTGGCATTCGCGCCCGTTATGCACAGACCACCGCCCCAGCCACCGCCGTTGCCGTTGGTGACGTAACCGCCAGAAATATAAACAGCGCCCTGAGAGAAAATAACGTGGCCGTCGTTGCCCAGGGCACGAGGCGTTGTGATCATGCCACCCTGAAGGTTGAGCGTGCCCCCATCCTCAACGGAAATGACTTGATTTACATAGCCCTTTTTGCATGCAACGATAGCGCCGAAATTGGCAACAGTGTGCTGGTAGGTCGTTTCCCTAGTACCAAAACCGTTAGGCGTGCTTTCAGTTACGTAGTATGTAAGTGATTGTGGAACACTTTCATCAATGAACTGCATCTCTGCTGGCTGACCAGGTTCACCACTGGTAGCTTCAGTCTTCGAGTCATTCGCCTCACCTTTGACAGTTAGCGTATAGCCCTTTGAAATTGTGATAAATGCACGAACAGGCTCTTTGGTTTCCTGCATAGGGTTACCGCTGCTGTAATAAAGCTTGTGATTCGCAAGGTCGATCGTAGTGTCGTGATTGATTAAGATCGGATCGCTCGAACTAATATCAGCAGTCAGACGCAGCTTTGCGGGCTTTTTCGCCGCGGGAAGGTCAAGGTACGTAGACAGGTCTTTATCTCCCTCCAGCAGCGCGAACCCATCCTTATCTGTTTTAAGTCCCGGAACCTCACCTTCATTTGCAACAGTAGCGACCTTATCGACAGACTGTCCATCATCCGCGGGCTGCGCAGCGCTCCCGGCTCCCGCGCCATCGGCAGCCGGATCCGCCGCAGCAGCGTCTTCTCCCTCGCCACCCTCAGCGTCGTCACTTTTCCGGTTTTCGGCGTCTTTGCCCGTGGAATTGCCTGCACCGGCCTCCTCGCCCAAAACGTTCTCGTCTGCACCGGCGTCCTCGCCCAAAGCGCTCGCGTCTGCAACGGTCGCCTCGGCAGAATCTGTCTGGGCATCGTTGGCAATGGCCTGCGAGATCGGAGGCATGACGAGCGACAGTACCAGGCTCAACACGGAGGCTCCGCACAAAACGCCTGCCAGTACGCGGCGCGTCGCTTTTTTACTCTGCTTAGTTTTTTCTGAATTCGCTTTCATCGATGTCTCCTCCCCAAGAGACCGCGATCTTGCTCTTTCACTATCAAACGTATCTGCGCAACCTGTGATTGTGCACGCTTAGTAATACTATTGTAACTATTGTTTAAACATCCGAGCAACAAAACCGACATTTTTGTAGCCAGTTCTCAATTCTCTTGACATTTACTCAGATTTGCCTTCGTTTATTCGCTCTGAAATATCTGTTTCTACTGGTAATTAAGTTAGTTATCAGTTTTTTAATAGCATTTTATTTATTTGCACAACATTTTGCTCAAGAGCATGCATCCTGCGAACGGTCGAAAATCGACCGTGAACGGTAGGTCATTAACCGGGAGGAATAGACTACCAAATTGATGGGAATATCTTTATTTCATCGGTAGTTAGAAGCGTAATGTTCAGACAACCATATCTGAATTTTCGCGCAGATTTTAGGCATCAATTCGCCCAAATCGCCTGAGGACACCGCAAGGCGTCTGTTCCCTTTGCGGTGACTCTCCCCCGGCGCTACAGCAGATGTTCCTCGATAAAGATCGCGATGCCGTCTTTGTCGTTGCTCGCGGTCACAAAGTCGGCGGCGGCACGGGTGGCGTCGCTGCCGTTTGCCATGGCCACGCCCACGCCGGCGTCGGCCACCATGCAGGTGTCGTTGTCCGCATCGCCAAACACGCAGATGTTCTGGAGCTCCATGTCGTTGAGCTCCGCCACGCGCACAAGGCCGCGCGTCTTGGACACGCGCGGATCCATGAACTCGTAGAGCCGCTGCGTGGTTTGCAGAGCCGCCGCCTTAACAGTGTCATCGGCAAACGTCGACGCCCGCTCAATCACCCGCGGCATTACCTCGGGCGCCATGGTAAACATCACCTTGGGCTGCGGCTCGCGCAAGAACTCGGCAAAATCGACCACCTGGTAGGGCACGCCGTCGACGCGCGACAGGTGCTCGACGCACGCGTTGCTCTCGGGCACGTAGAACACGCCGTCTCGGGGGCAGACGGGCGTTGCCGGAAGGTCCGCCATGTGCTCGCAGATGCGCGCGATGGTCTCGCCCGGCAGCGGATAGCTCAGCTCGTTGATGTCGTGCGCGCGATCGATGACCTCGGCGCCACCGCAGCCCACGAGCACGTCCACCAGACCTTCGATGCCCCAGAGCTCGTACATGGCCTCGGTCGCGTGGGCGTCGCGCCCGGTGCACAGGCCAAAGAGCACGCCGCGCTCGCGCAGGGCGCGGATCGCCGCCACGGTGCGCGGAGACACCGTGTGCTGGCTCGTGAGCAGTGTGCCGTCGATATCGCAGAACACGGCTTTGATATGGCTGAAGGTGGTGTCCATGGGGGCCTTTCTGGGTTGTGCGGCGGTGTGGGGTGTATTCGTGAACGGCGTACATGGTATACCAAGGCACGGGCCGTTGGGGCCCGATCGCCACAAAGGTGCCTGCCCCCCTTTGTGGTGGCCGAACCCGCAGGGTGACCTGGCCCGGGGCGCAAAGCATCACAACATTCGACGTTTTTCGGCAAAATCGCAAATTTCGCTGAATGTTGTGATGGTTTTTACTGCCTTGCGGCACGATCAAAATACCGGCGTCCAAACAGCAGCAACGCCGCGGGAACTGCCGTCACGACCATACCCGCCCCTACGAGCGTCTGCTGCACGCCAAATGTCGCCGCCAGCCACGGGGCAATCGCCAGCGGGGCTACGCCGGCAAACATGTTGCCAAAACCCATGACCGAGTTGACGCGACCGAGCTGCTCGAGCGGGGCCGTCGTTTGCACGATCGTGTTGTGGAGCGGGTTGACGATGCCCCAAGCTATGCCCAGTGCAATCTGGCCGACGAGGGCTACACCCACGTACGGTGTCCCCACATAGAGCAAACTTCCCAGGCCCACGGACATGAGCGCCACGAGCAGGGTTTTAAGGTTGACCAGGTGCGGCGGCAAGCGGAGCGCGAGGACGGCGCCCAGCACCGCGCCGACACCGCTGGCCGACGAGAGCCAGCCCATCCATTCGACACCGACGTGCAGGACATCACGGTAGAAGAACGACTCCAGCGGGTCGAAGGCACCGTAGCCAAAGTTCGAAAGGAAAATAATGCAGAAAAGTAGCGCGAGGACGCTATTGGTAAAGACCGTCTTGATGCTGGTCGCGAAGGTGGCGCGGGAAGATGTGTTGGGGTCGGGGCTTTGTCCCGCACGCTCCCCTTCCTCTGCCGAATCGGCATCCGTATGCCCGGCGGCATGGCTGGTCTGCGGCCTAAAGTCCCAACCGGCAACGAGCGCCTGTACGGTAAAGAGCATCATGAGCAAAAACACCGCACGCGACGACGCAGCAGCTGCGACAAAGCCGCCCAGCGTGGGGCCAACGATGATACTCACGTTTGAGAACATGGCGATGGCGGAGTTGATGTCTTTGAGCTCGACGGGGTCGTCGGTGAGATACGCCGGATAGGACGTGGCAATGGGCTGGGCAAATCCCATCACAAAGCCCAGGAGTACCGCGCCGGCAAGGACTGTTTCGGTCGCGCTGCCAAAGGCGAGAATTGCCGCGCCGGTTGCCAACGTGCCGACGATACTCGCCCGGAAATGACGGCGCGGACCCCAGGCGTCGAGCGCAGCGCCACCCGCAAAGGATCCCAAGATCACGAATACGTTCATAAACAGAACGGCCAGCGATGTCGCCACAACCGAGGCATCGTCTGCATAGGTGAGCGTTCCGATGACGCCGATAAAGTAGCTGGTCTGAAAACCGGTGTAGATGAGAAAGCGCATCGCCACCAGGCGCTTGGCCTGCACGGACAACGATGATTGAGGCTTTGAGAAAAGAGGGGCGAGCATAGAGACTCCTTGTTTCATACGAATGCGGACGGTGGGCATTCGCCACCGTCTGTCAAATCAATCTATCCGCATGAAACATTAAGGACGCATCAAGCCCCTTCTCTCCGTTTTTCGCCCGTCATGAACTACTTGGTAGATTGTAAGACATGTCCCACACATCTACCAAAGCAAAAACCACCACAAAGGTGCCTGTGAACTGCGCCCCGAAACTTGGACTGAATAAATAGCGACTACTGGAGTGGGAAGGATAAACTGGACTTTCTTTTAAGGATCCTCAAGCGTATTGC
>CABUUE010000030.1 GCA_902494685.1 uncultured Collinsella sp. | reverse complement strand
GCCGTCAACGAGCCGCTGCTGTTCGCCGCGCCCATCATCCTCAACCCGTACTTCCTGATCCCGTTCCTGTTTGCCCCCGTGGCCAACGTCCTCATTGGTAAGTTCTTCATCGACTTTTTGGGCATGAACGGCTTTATCTATGCCATGCCGTGGGCACTCCCCGGACCGATCGGCACCTTCATCGACACCAACTTCCAGCCGATCTCTCTGGTCCTGGTTGTCGTCCTGCTGGTCGTTGACTTCTTGATCTACTACCCGTTCTGCAAGGCCTACGACAACGTCCTGTGCAAGCAGGAGGCCGAGACCCTGGCCGAAGAAGAGGCCGAGGAGACCAAGGCCGTCAAGACCGCTGCCGCCCCCGCCGTTGAGGCTCCTGTTGTCGAGACCGCTTCTGCCACTGAGGCCTCCGCAGCTCCGTCCGCCCTTAAGGGCAAGGATCTGAGGGTTCTGGTTCTGTGCGCTGGCGCCGGCACCTCTGCACTGCTCGCCAACGCGCTTAAGGAAGGCGCCGACGAGCTGGGCATCGACATTACCGCCAACGCCGGTGCCTACGGCAGCCACTACGCCATCATGGACCAGTACAACGTCATCGTCCTGGCTCCGCAGGTTCGCACCTATTACAACGAGATGAAGGCCGACACCGACCGCCTGGGCATCACGCTGCTGTCGCCCAAGGGCAAACAGTACATCGACCTCACTAAGGATCCCAAGGGTGCCGTCGCCTGGATCGAGGAAAACCTCGAGGCATAAGACGCTGACACCACCTGCCGCTTGCAGACAATAAATGGCCCGTGCATCGATGTGTGATGCGCGGGCCATTTTGTTTAGACCGCACCCGTCCTCCTGTTCATCTCAATCTGTAACATCTAGCCGAGTTTTTCGGTCCTAGTTGTTACAGATCGAGATGAACGCACAGGCCAAGCCGAAAATCTCAATCTGTAACATGTAGACCACTTTTGACCGTCTAGTTGTTACAGATCGAGACAAACGGAATAGGCCGAGCACGTCTACGCCCGCAAGTCCTTTACGCTGGAACGCTCGACCAACACGCCCGAGACGAGCGTACGGCTTCTGGAGCTCGGAGCTTCCAGACCCGCGACGACCTCGTTGAGCGCACGGACGCCCAGCTCGCGGTGGCGAAACTTCACCGACGTCAGAATCGAGTTGGGAATCGTCTTATAGAGCTCATCGTCGAAGCCGATCACGGACACATCATTGGGCACACTGAGCCCTTTGTCACGTAGAGCCATCATCACGCCGTTTGCCATGCAGTCGTTAGCAGCGAGGACCGCCGTGCAATCGGGTTTATCGGCAAGCACAAGGCCCGCGGCGTAGCCACTATCCGCATTCCAATCGCCTTGCAGAGGTTCAGGCGGCTCAATGCCACGTGCCTCGAGTGCCGCTCGCCAACCTTTCATACGGCACTGGCTCGACAGCGACTCTTTCTTACCAGAGATGAAGTACACGTTCTTGTGCCCGTGGTTCAAGAAGTACTCGCACGCCATGCGCGCGCCGCCCTCTTGGTCGTCACTGACGGTGGAGCAGGTAGGATGTTCCATCGGTGTGATAATCACCGTCTTGAGGTCTTTCGGCGCCTCAAAGGTATCAAAGTCATCGACCATCTGGCGCAGGTTGAAAATCATGCCGTCGACGGGAAGCTGCGACATCCTACGTGCCGCTTCGGCAAGGGTCATCTTCTCCCCCGCCCGCTTCTTAATCATCGTAAGAGCAAAGCCTCGCTCTTCGGCGGCATCGGCGATACCGTCGATCATGTCCACGGCACCGCCCGACAAGTGGAACAGCACGACGCCGATGCACCCGTAACGGCCCAACTTGAGCGAACGCGCGGCAAAGTTGGCTCGAAACCCGAGCGCCTCCATGGCCGCATGGACCTTATCGCGTGTCGACTCTCGCACGCTATCGGGCTCGTTAATCACGCGCGAAACCGTCTTGAGAGAAACACCAGCGGCAATCGCCACATCATTCATTGAGACATTTTTCTTGCCCATCGTTGCCACTGCTTCTCCAGTCGGTTTTACATCGCTTGTTTTTGCGTTCTAGCATACACTACCTGCCTGACTGATAAATCAACCGTTTACCGAACAATATCGACCACTCACCCGTATATCCTTGTTGCTCTTCCAAAAATGTCTTACGTTGTCATTAACGAAATGACAACGTTGTCATTTCGCAATGCCTTCCTTAGGCAGGAAGGTTTCCGGGCAGTCCTGACCATCCATCGACGACCAGTTCCATCCACATGCATCGCGCATCAAGTAGCAAAGGAGCTCTATGGACGCCATCGTAAAGATGCTCGAAAAGCATCAACCGTTCTTTGAGAAGATCTCGAGGAACATATACCTCCAGGCCATCAAGGACGGATTCCTTGGGTGCATGCCCATTGTCCTCACCTCTTCGATCTTTCTGCTCATTGCCACCCTTCCCGGCGTAGTCGGCGTCACGCTGCCCCAGCCGCTCATCGACTGGTGCAACAAGCTCTACAACTTCACCATGGGCGTCATGGGCATCATGGTTGCCGGCACCACTGCCAAGAACTTCACGGCTTCCATGAACCGTCGCATGCCCGCCGGCAAGGTGCTCAACGACGGCTCCACCATGGTGGCCGCCCAGTGCAGTATGCTTTTGCTCGCCGTTACGCAGTTCACCACCAAGTTCAACGGCTCCGAGCTTTCGGTCTTCGACTGCACCAGCATGGGCACGCGCGGTCTGTTCTCGGCCTATATCGCCGCGTTCATCACCGTGTGGGTCTACAAATTCTGCGTCTCGCGCGATCTGACCATTAAGCTGCCCAAGGAGGTCCCGGGCGCCATCGCTCAGAACTTCCGCGACATCATCCCCTTTGGCGGCGCCGTCATCATCTGCGGCATCATCGATGTCGTCGTGCGTAACCTCATGGGCGTTCCGTTCTCTGAGCTGCTTATTAAACTGCTTTCCCCGCTCTTTACCGCTGCAGAAACCTATCCTGGCCTCATCCTCATCCAGGCGGCCACCGCGTTCTTCTGGTTCATCGGCGTCCACGGCCCCTCGATTGTCCAGCCGGGCATCGACCCCATCCGTCTTGCCAACCAGGCCGAGAACCTGCAGGTTCTGCTGGCAGGCGGCCACCCCGCACACTCCCTCACCTTTAACATGTCGCTCGTGGGTGAGTTCGGCGGCACCGGCGCCACGTTCATCGTGCCGCTTCTGCTGATTCTCTTTATGAAGTCCAAGCAGCTCAAAGCCGTCGGTAAGGCCTCGATTGTTCCTGTTGCCTTCGCCGTCAACGAACCGCTGCTCTTTGGCGCGCCGATGATCCTTAACCCTTACATGCTCATCCCCTTTGTTGCCGCCGGCTGCGTCAACGTGAGTGTTGCCAAGTTCTTTATCGATAACGTGGGCATGAACGGCTTCTCCTTCGTGGTGCCTTGGGCCACCCCTGCCCCCATCGGCATCTTCATCACCACGAACTTCCAGCTTATCGCCCTGGTATTTGTTGCAATCATCATCTTGCTGGACGCCATCATCTACCTGCCGTTCTTGAAGGCATACGATAAGCTGCTCTGCGACCAGGAGGCCGAGCGCGCCGCCGAGCTGGGTCTCGAGTCCGATGGTGCCGCTGCCATCGCCGCCAACGCCCCTGCGCCCGCTGTCGAGCAGACCACCGCTTCCGTCGAGACGACCGCTGCCGCCGCCGGCAGCGAGCCTGTCGCCGATCAGCCCGAGCCCGCTGCCGATGCATCCGCCAAGAAGGATGTCGACGGCCTGAAGGTCCTCGTCCTGTGCGCCGGCGCCGGCACCTCTGCCATGCTTGCCAATGCCATCAAGGAAGGTGCCGCGCAGACCGGAGAGAACATCGCTTCCTCCGCAGGCGCCTATGGCCAGCACACTGCCATCATGGATCAGTACGATGTCATCGTGCTCGCCCCGCAGGTTCGTAGCTACTACAACGACATGAAGGCCGACACCGATCGTCTGGGCATTAAGCTGCTCGCTCCCCGCGGCAAGGAATATATCGACCTTACTCGCGACCCCGCTGGCGCCATCAAGTGGCTCCGCGAGAACCTCGACTAGTTCCTCCCTCTGTTGGTGCCCGGATCCCCAGTTCGGGCACCTCTCCCTATTCGTATCCCACAGAAAGGATGACTCATGACCAACCCCATGCAGTTCCCCGACGGCTTTGTGTTTGGCGGCGCCACCGCCGCTTACCAGGTTGAGGGCGAGACCCGCACGCACGGCAAGGGCAAAGTGCCCTGGGACGATTTCCTGGCTGCTCAGGGTCGCTTCTCCCCCGACCCCGCAAGCGATTTCTACAACAAGTACCCGGTCGATATTGACCTGTGCCAGCGCTTCGGCATTAACGGCATTCGTGTCTCCATCGCTTGGAGCCGTATCTTCCCCAGTGGCACCGGCGAGATTAACCCCGAAGGCGTTGCCTTCTATCACGAGCTTTTCGCCACCTGCAACAAAGCCGGCGTTATCCCCTATGTCACGCTCGATCACTTTGATACGCCCGAGGCCTTTTACCAGAACGGCGATGAGGGTTTCCTGACGCGCACGACGATCGACGCCTTTGTCGAGTACGCCAAGTTCTGCTTTGCCGAGTTCACCGAGGTCAAGCACTGGTTTACCTTTAACGAGATTCCCGCGACCGCCGAGGGCAGCTTTATCGTCGGCAACTGGCCGCACGGCGAGAAGTATCGCCTGGACAAGGCCTTCCAGCTCATGCACAACATGATGGTGGCCCACGCCAAGGCTGTCGTCGCCTTCCATGAGGGCGGCTTTGAGGGCGAGATCGGCATTGTCCAGAACCTGGAGCCCAAGTATCCCCTCGATCCCAGCAGCGCTGCCGACTGCGAGGCCGCCCGCATGGCCGACGTCATCAACAACCGCTGGGTGCTCGACGCCACTTTCCGCGGCCACTATGCAGCCGACACCATGGAGGCTGCGACCAAGCTGGCCCATATCGCCGGCGGCGAGCTCGACGTCCGCGACGAGGACATCGCCGCGCTGACCGCCGCGCTCCCCTACAACGATTGCCTGGGCGTCAACACCTACAAGTGCCAGTTCCTGCGTGCCGCCGAGGGCGAAAACGACATCAACCACAATGGCACCGGCGACAAGGGCTCCTCGCGCTGGTTCCTCAAGGGCGTGGGCGAGTCATGCGTGCGTGAAGGCGTACCCACCACCGATTGGGACTGGATCATCTATCCCGAGGGCCTCTACGACCTGCTGCTCCGCATTAAGAACGATTACCCCAACTACAAGAAGATCTACATCACCGAGAACGGCATGGGCTATAAGGACGACTTCGAGGACGGCTTTATCGATGACGCCCCTCGTATCGACTATATGCGTCAGCATCTTGCGTGGATCCTCAAGGCGATCGACGGCGGCGTGAACGTCGACGGTTACTTTGTGTGGTCGCTGCAGGACCAGTTCTCCTGGACCAACGGCTATAACAAGCGCTATGGCCTGTTCTACATCGACTTTGAGACCCAGAAGCGCTATCCCAAGGCGAGCGCGTACTGGTACAAGAACGTCGCAGAGACCGGCCTGCTTATGGCCTAACTTTTGCCGCATACCCCCTGTCGGCCGCATACGAATCCCTCCATGGGTTCGCATGCGGCCGATTTTTTGGCTCGGCCCGAGCAGGCCGTTTGTCTCGATCTGTAACATCTAGCCGAGTATTTCGGCCCTAGTTGTTACAAATCGAGACAAACAGAACGCCCGAGCAGAAATATCTAAATCTGTAACACGTAGCCCACTTTCGACCGTCTACCTGTTACAGATCAAGACAATAAGATAGTCGAATCCGAACTTTCCAAGCAGTTATGAAGCACGGTTTCTAGTTTTCAGTATCACGAACATACTTTCGGTATCATTTGATACCGATATGATACCGAAAACATATTCGGTCCCGCTGGAGGACTTCGTACGTTACCCAACCAAGTTGCAGGTTCACGAACTCCGTCGATCTTCCGAGCGCCCACGAATTCCTATTTGCGTGTCAAATCGCATCTCGTTGACACGTAAAATGACGCGCAAAATGGCGTTTTAACTTTTATGTGTCATTCTGCACGTCAAATTGAAGCGATAATCCCCGCGTCGGCAGAGGGCAGAAGTATCGCCTGCAGCGCTAGCTAGCAAATGACCTGCGTGAGTTCCTCGATGGCGGCGCGATCCTCGGCGGCGATGCCCGGCTCGCACACCACGGCGTCCAGGCTGTCCAGACGGCAGAAGGTGTAGAAGTCGCGCTTGCCGATCTTACTGGAGTCGGCGATCAGATAGCGCGAGTCGGCCTTGCTAAAGGCGAGCTGCTGGATGCGGCCCTCTTCCATATTGGATGTAGACACGTCGCCGTCCAGAATGCCGTTGGCACCGATAAACGCCGCGTCGATGCCCAGCGCACGCAGGGTATCCTCGGCCGTTGGTCCCACAAAAGCGGCGGTGCGGCGACGGTACATGCCGCCCACCAGGCACAGGTCGCAGTCTTCGCGCGCCTCGAGCAGGTTAAACACCGAAAGCGAATTGGTCACAATGCGCAGGCGAAACGCCGGCAGCATCGAGGCCATCTGCTCAACCGTAGTGCCCGTGCCCAAAAAGATGGTCGAGCCTTCCTCGATAAGCTCCACAGAACGGCGCGCAATCTGCAACTTTTCCTCGGCATGCTTCGTGCGCTTTTCGCTGTGCGAATACTCATGGCGCAGCATAGCGTGTGGACGGCCCTGCGCACTGCGGGCTCCGCCGTGCACGCGCTCGATCTCGCCCAGGCTCGCAAGCTCCTCAAGGTCACGGCGGATCGTCATATCCGAGACACCTAACGCATCCGAAATCTCCTTGACCGAGACCGTTCCCTGTTCCTCGAGCAGCTGCCGAACCTTATCCTGTCGCTCCGCTTTAATCACGATGAGTCCTCGCTGTTCCACGCTCACGTCAATTCAAACAATAACGAACAAATTGTATCAGACTCGCGCGCGTCAGAAATGAACGCCCGCACAGCTCCAATCATCACTTTTTTGAGAAAAATACCCCCTGCTTTAGTGGGGTGTAGTGATAATCTCGCCTGTTCGCGCTACAGTTTGTCGGAAATACCTCGATGTTAGGAACCAAATGATCACTTCCGAGCTTTTCGGCACCGCGCCGTGCGGTACCCCCGTTCATCGTTACACCCTCAACGGGCCCGAGATCTGCGTTCGCATTATGGACTATGGCGCCACCGTGCTTGGTGTCGACGTGCCCGACATTCCCGGCAACGTGCGCGATGTGGTGCTGGGCTTCGATAAGCTCGAGGATTACTTTGACAACCCCGCCTGCTTTGGCGCGACCATCGGCCCCGTGGCAAACCGCACCGCGGGCGCCACGATCACCATCGCCGGCACGGACTGGCATATGCCCGCCAACGAGGGCGCCAACAACCTGCACAGCGATCTTGAGCACGGTCTGCATAAACGCGTGTGGGACGTTGAGCTCGACGAGGCCCATAACGCCGTGCGCATGACCACCTCGCTTGAGGATGGCGAACTGGGCCTTCCCGGCAACCGCACCTTTACGGCCGTGTTTACCGTTACACGCACCGGCGTCTTTCGCATCGAGTATGGCTGCGAAAGCGACCGCGCCACCTACGTGTCCATGACCAACCACACGTACTTTAACCTTGCCGGCCATAACGCCGGCATGGACTGCGAGCACTTCTTTGTTGCCAACGCTGCCCACTACCTGCCCATCAACGAGCAGAACATCCCCACCGGCGAGATCGCTCCGGTCGAAGGCACGCCGTTTGACTTCCGTGAGCTGCGCCCCGTCGCTCCTGGCATGGAAGCCGACGACCCGCAGATTAAGCAGGCCCGTGGCTACGATCACTGCCTGTGCATCGATGGCTATCAGTACGGCCGTAATCTGCGCCGCGCGATGCACGTCGAGGAGATGTGGACCGGTCGTGAGTTGGATTACTACACCACCGCCCCGGGCGTGCAGCTCTACACCGGCAACTGGCTGGGCGACGAGCACGCCAAGGACGATGCCAACTATGGCTGGGGCGCCGGCTTTGCCCTCGAGGCAGAGATGTACCCTGACACGCCGCACCAGCCGCTGTTCCCGCAGGGCATTGTGGGCCCGGGTCACCCCTACAGCAATGTGATCGAATACCACTTTATGAGGCACTAAGCCCACAGCGCGACATATCGCACAGCAGCGCCCGCCGGCACCACCGCCGACGGGCGCTTTGCTACCTAGTCATTGGGGACGTTCTTAAATGACTAGTTGGATGGGGTCGGGATTGGAGCTGGGGAGGTAGCGAATTTCTAGTTCTATGCCGAGCTTTTGCAGCTCTTTGAGGGAGGCGACATCTGCGCCGTCTACGGCGACTGCGGGCGTTATGGGGTGCTTGCCCTCCCCTGCCTGCATATGGCCAATGCTGATCTTGGTGATCGGCACACCACCCTTAACCAGTGCGAGCGCATCCGTGGGCGACGCCACCATGATAAGAATCCATTGGCGCGGCGTTGCGGTATAAATGATGTCGACAGTCCTTTGCACCGAGAAAAACCGCGTCCAAACGCCTTCTGGCGCCGCCACCCTCATGGGTGCCCATTGGCGCGAATCCGCCGCGATCTCATCGTTGACGATCAGGACAAGGTTGGAACCAGTCGCCTCATTCCACAGCTCAACGTCTTGCCCGTAAATAAATCGGTCATCGATGCGTGTGAGAAGAATCTTGGGTTGAGCCATCGCTGCCCCATTCTCTTTGAGACCCGTAAGAGCAAGACATCACGTCTCCAATATTAGTGCATTTAAAGTGAGAAAAGCCGTCAGAACCCTTGCGCGGATGTGCGATGTCCCGTATCATAGACAGCCGTTGACGCCTCAGTTGCGTCACCACATGGTCGCCAGCGTAGCTCAGTTGGTAGAGCACCGCTCTCGTAAAGCGGGGGTCACCGGTTCGAGCCCGGTCGCTGGCTCCATTGCACAAGATAGCCGCCTTCGGGCGGCTTTTTTGTTGCCGATTTTGAGTACGTGTGTGCCAATCCAAACATCGCCACGTCGGCAGCTCCCCTATTCAATAACAGAAAACCCCGCCAAACGTGATTCCCCTAGGGAAAGCACGTTTGGCGGGGTCCTAGCGTGGTTTCCCTAGGGGAATCACGCCAACACGCGAACAGCTGCTCAACCGAGCAGCGCGTTACTCCTCCCAGTAAGCATCTGCAAGTAGCTTAAAGCAGATCTTCTTGACCGGCTGTGCGCCATCGCCCGGGAACTCGAGTGTGGGCATGTGAGGCTCGCCGGCAACAAACAGCGCAAACTTGTCGTCAGCAAGATCGCCGGCGATCGAGGCGTCGGAATCGACCAGATCGTAGTCGTCCTTCTCGTCAAACTCCTGAACCAGCGTCAGGCTGCCCGTGGCAACCTTAAAGGCCTCGCGACCCTCGACGTCGATCTGCAGGTCGTGATAGCGCTGATGCGTCTCATAGTGAGCCTCGGCTTCGGGACGCGTCGTGGGAGCCATGACGTTCGCAAAGACCTTGTCGCCCAGAATCGGATGGCTGCCGACCTCGAGCTTCGCCGGATCGTTCTCCTCGAGCCAATCGATCAGCACGTCGAGGCCCTTGAGCATTCCACGGTACTCCTCGATATCGCCCAATGCACCGTAAATCATCTAAATCCCCTCTCGGATCGTTTCTTTGGCGGCTACTCGGCAAACGCATTACCGACGCTGTTGCCACCCACATGCGTCTCGACCAGGGTAAGGTCGGGATTGAACACGACAGTGTCGGCGTCGCGCCCCGGCATAATGCTACTGCACTTGTCGTCGACATGAGCTAGCAACCGATGCCGGGGCCGCAGCACAAGCTCCTACAGCTCGGTCACGACAACGCCGTTGTAAACCTCGTCCCAACGATCCATAACCAAGTGGCCGGTCATGGGATCCATGGCGTTGAGCTTGCCGCAGGTGTTGGCGGTACGCAGCACCGTCTCGTCGTCTGCGCCAGCAGCAATGGCATGCGCGAAGCCTGCGATAGTGGAGTCACCAGAGCCCGTAGCGTTAACGGCGGGGATATCGGGCGTCTTTGCGCGGAACGCACGGCCATTGTGGAAGCCAACGGAGCCAGCAGCGCCCATGGATACGACGACCCAGGGGATATCGGAGAAACGGGCGTCAGAGGCGAGCGCGGCACGGAGCTCGTCCACATCGTCGGTGGTAAAGCTCGTGCCCAGAAGGCCGTTAATCTCGGTCAGGTTAGGCTTGACCAGCTCGGGCTTAATTTCGGACTTAAGGGCGGCCTCGAGCGAAGCACCCGAGGTATCGAGCAGCACCTTGGCTCCGGCGTTCTCGGCAATGCCCGTGATCTTGGCATAGTAGTCCGCCTCGACGCCGCGGGGCAGCGAACCCGAGATGGTGACGACATCGGCCTTGCCCGCAAGCTCGGTAAACTTGGCGGTAAAGGCATCGAGCTCCTCGGGGGCAATTGTCGGACCGCTCTCGAGCAGCTCGGTCTGGTTGCCGGCGTGGAGGATGTTGAGGCAAATGCGAGTCTCGCCCTTGATGGGCACAAAGTCGTTGTTAATACCGTTGGCATCCATGAGCTCAGCCATGTAGGCGCCCATGTGGCCGCCGAGCAGACCGGTTGCCACAACGTCGTCGCCCAGCTGACCCAGCACACGGGCCACGTTGAGGCCCTTGCCGCCAGCGGTCTTTTCGGGCGTCACACGGTTAACGTCGTCGATAATGAGCTCATCGAGCTGATAGCGCGTATCGACAGACGGGTTCATCGTAACGGTGAGGATCATTTTTAGCTCCTTATCTCGCAGGCTCCTTGTGCCTCGCGATACGAGTCGACAAAACGGAATTACAGAATCTCAATCGTGAACGAGCGTACGATGGTCTCCTTGGGCTTGGCGACAAGGCAGCCGCGCTTATGCTCAAGTACGTCGTCCTCATCGGAGCAGGTCGAGAGGCCGCCCCAGGGTTCAACTGCAACAAAATCGCCCTCGGGCTTACTCCACACAATGAGATACGGGAAGCCCTCAAAGCTCAGGCGGACGCCCTTGTCCTCCCCCTTCTTAGAAAGCGTAACCTGACGGCTCTCGAGCACGTCAAAGAT
>CABUUE010000029.1 GCA_902494685.1 uncultured Collinsella sp. | reverse complement strand
GTTCGGCCAGACGCGCCGCCGCGGACGAAGCGGACAAGCGGCGATGCGCTTTGGCCTACCTACTCCCCCGCCACGCTCGCGCGCAGCTTGGCGGCGATGGGCTCGGATGCCAGCAGGAACACGAGCATGACCACGGAGCACGCCAGGCACACGATCCAGGTGCTCGCAAAGGAGCCCGTGGCATCGAACAGCACGCCCGAGACAATGGCGCCCACGGTGCCGCCGACCATCTCGAGCGAGGTAATGGTGCCCGTGACCTTACCGAGGTCGGCCATGCCAAACTGCTCGGACGCGGCGATGGTAGGCGTGATGGTGCCCATGCACGTTCCGATACCAAAGCTCACGGCAGCCACGATGGGACCAAGATCGGTCGCGGGGAAGCACAGGGCGACGCAGGCGATAATGCACGCAATGGAGCCAAGGATATTGCCAAAGCGCAGACCAAAGCGGTCATAGATCGCACCGAGCGAAATCTTGGCGATAACGACGGTGACCATGTAGGCCGAAAGCACGGTACCTGCCCACATGGGATCGTGGCCGCCCGTGACGATCTTGGCGCCGTTGACGGTAACACTCGTCATGTTGGTGACCTGGTTGGGCAAGATGGCGCCGTTAACGAGACCCATAAAGAGGAAGGCGACGACGAGCAGCCAAAACGCCGGGCTCTTCTTGATACGAGACCAGCCGACGCTAACCTCGGGCGCCGTGTGCTCGTCCTTATCGCCAGCCGTCGAGACGGACGGATCGCCCGGGTTCTCGCCGAGCGGCTTAAGGCCGATCTCGGAAGGCTTGGTGCGGAAGGAGTAAGCCGTGATGGGCAGTGCCGCCACCATGCAGACGGCAGCGAGTACCAGGAACGCAGAGCGCCAGCCCACACTCACGATAAGAGAGCTCACGATCGGCGAGAGAATGGCTCCGCCAAAGCCCGAGCCCGAAAGTGCGATGGAAATGGCAAGGCCGCGTTTAGCGGTAAACCAGTTGGCGGTCACAAGGCTAATGAGCAGACGGGTCGAGGCCACAGCGAAGCAGCCCGAAACGGCAAAGAGCACGTAGACCTGCCACAGCTCACCGACAAAGCTCATGCCGGCAAGCACCGCCGAGGTAGCGATAACGGTAAGCGAGCCCAATACGCGGCCACTCACCTTATCGGCAACATGACCGATAACGAGCGAACCCACGACACTCACCACGGTGGAGATGGCATTGGAGACGTTGTACTGCGCAAGGGAAATACCCAGGTTGCTGACGATCAGCGGCTGGAACAGGCTCATGCAGTTGACGAAAATCGTGTAACACGTGGCCATGATCACGAAGCCGGAGGCCACCACGAGCCAGCCGGGGAAGAACTTACGCTGCTGGGGCATACTGCTCCTTTTAGACAAACGAATAGCCTGCGCCGGGCGCCGGTAGTGCCCAAGATTGCCTTGAAAGACAAGGGCATAGGCCTTACGGCCATGCCCGCAGGCTTGAAAGGCAAGGTTGGGTGCTACCGGTGGTCGGCGATATAGCCCAAAGCGACTGCCGCATAAGCCGCGGCACCGAGCGGCAGCTCGGCGTCGTTAAAGCGCGCCTTGGGATGGTGCTGGGCAAAATGCTCATCCGTATCGGTTACAGCGGCGCCCACGGTAAAGTACGCGCTCGGGATCTCGCTCGAGATAAGCGCAAAGTCCTCGCTCGCCATGGCGTGGAACAACGGCAGGAAAGCTGCCTTGGGCAATGTCGCACCCACATAGCCCAGCGATGCCTGGGTCATATCGTCATCGAGTACGAGCGGCGGAACATCCGAGAGCGTCTCGATGGTCGCCGGCGTGCGATACGTTGCCGCTACGCCGTTGACGACCTCGGCGATGCGGGCCTTAAGATGCGCCATGAGCTCGACGTCAAAGCCGCGCAGCGTTCCTTCGAGCACGCAGGTGTCGGGAATGACGTTTGCCGCCTGTCCGCCGGCAAACTTACCCACGGTAAGTGCGACCTCCTTGGCCGCCGGCACCTCGCGGGAGATGAGCTCCTGGAGTGCCAGGTGCACATGGACGCCGGCCGTGATGGGGTCGATGCAGATCTCGGGGCTCGAGCCATGGCCGCCCTTGCCCTGCAGTGTAATGCGGAAACCGTACACGCCCGAAAGCGCCGGGCTCCCATAGAGCACCAGGCCAAGCGGCGACTGGCTGTTGACATGCATGGCGAAAGCCGCCTGGGGACGCGGGTTCTGCAGAAGACCATCGGCAATGGCAGCGCGAGCGCCCTCAAAGGTTTCCTCGCCCGGCTGAAACAGCAGCTTAACCGTGGCATTGGCATCGACAAGCTCGGCCTCGCGAGCCTTGAGCAGGCGGGCGGCACCAAGCAGGGCCGTCGCATGCATATCGTGGCCGCAAGCATGCATGCAGCCGTTGACAGAGGCGAAAGGCTCGCCCGACTCTTCCGCGACGGGAAGGGCATCCATGTCACCGCGCAGCATGATGACCGTGCCGGCCTGATCGTCCGTGCACGTACCGTTGCCCTGGGCCGCCACGGCCGCACCGGCACCGATGAGGCCCACAACACAGGAGCCGTCGACGAGTGTGGCAAACGGGATGCCCATCTCGATCAGCCGTGCCTGGATATACGCAGAGGTTTGCGGAAGGCGATTACCCAACTCGGGCGTCTGGTGCAGGTCGTGGCGCCACGCAGCAAGCTTGTCTGCAAAAGCTTGAGCCTCGGCAACAAGACCGTCACCGATAGCGGCTTGCGCTGCCTGGGTGGCCTTGGGCGCTGGTTGCGGTTGAAAATCGGACTGAGCTGGTGCCATAGATGCCCTCCAGTATTATTTGTGCAGCAAACACTTTGATAGTCTAAAGTGCAAGGCATAACTGTAAGGGCGTTACATAAAAAACGCCGCCCCAGGAGGGCGGCGCAACAAGTTGTTTACAATTGCGCTCAATTATTTCGGCGCAAAAAATCGAAATGTGTCTCGCTCAAGATGATCGACAAGAAGATGAGGACGAAGCCGGCGAGCAGACGCGAAGTGAGCGCCTCCCCCATCAGCAGCACCGAAAACAACACGCCCGAGGGGGACTCCATCGATAGGAGCAATGAGCCCGTCGAGGCCGGGACGTGCGCCAAGCCGACGTTTTGGATGAGCAGCGCCACGCACGTGCAGCCCACCGAGAGAAAGGCCATCACGCCGATAAAGCTCGGCGTCCACACGGACGTGGGCGCTTGGGTCTCGAACAACAGCGACGAGATAAGGCTCAAGACGCCATTGCCCACAAACATCCAAAACGTAATGACGTTGATATCCATTTTGCGACCGTACTTGGCGGTCACCGCCATCTGGATGGCAAAGAAAACCGCACCGCCCAGCGTGATGGCATCACCGATGTTGAACTCGACGCTATCGAGCGCCACCAGGCCAATGCCCGCCAGGCAGAGCAATGCGGCGCCCAAGTTGTAACGAGTGAGCTTTTCGCCGCTTAGGAAATAGCTCGCGAACGGGACCAAAATGCAATAGGTGCCCGTCAAAAAAGCGTTCTTACCCGCCGTGGTCTGAGCCAGACCGACCGTCTGCAAGGCATAGGCTGCCCACATGAGCGCGCCCATGCTCAGACCAACAATCAGATTGCGAGCGTTAAGGTGGGCGGCGATGCGCTTGCGAAAGATAACAAGCATGACCAGCGCCGCAGGAAGAAAACGAATATAGAGCAGTTCGAACACCGGAATGGTGTCGAGCGCGTCCTTCATAGTGGTAAAGGAGTAGCCCCAGATAATCGCCACCGAAAGCAGTAGAACTTTCCAGAACAACGGCGAACGAGCACCAGCACCACGGAAGGTGCCGCCCGCGCCCAGGTCCTCGCGAGCAACAGGGCTATCGGGCAAGTTTTCGATTTCGTTGGCAGCGTATTGGGCCATGGAACATCCTCGCACTCAATCTGGGCGTGGTGTCCGCACGCATATGGCTGCGTGCCGCCTCATGGTCAAATAAAAACGGAGCGCACCGGACCCCCGGCACGCCCCGCTACTGTAGCAACAACCAAGTAGCCCGTGCAATCCAGCCCGCTAAAGCGTCGGCAAAGTGAACCTCGATGCTCCGGCAATGTCAGCGAAAACGACCCTAAGCGAGCAAGGTGACGTGAAATGAAAGGGCGCTGACCTTCTGGTCGCGCCCTTGAAATTGAACGTCAGATTGCCGCTTAGGGGCGTTTGCAGCGTCGAGCCGTTACGCGGTTTGGTAAAACCGCGTAACTAGATTAATTTGGTTGACTCCAGCTTTTCGATGATCCAGTCGTTGGCTTTGATAACCGGGCGGCGGAAGACGACGCCCAGGGCCAGCGACGGAATCAGGTAGCTCGCCAAGATACCCAGCTCAATCCAGTACTCCATATGGTAGGCACCGGCCATGGCGGCGTGCATGGCGTTGATGCCGTGGGTAAACGGCAGGAACGGATAGATCGCCTGGAACACGGGACCGGTCATCTCGATGGGGAACGTACCGCCCGAACCGCCGACCTGCATGACCAGCAGCACGACGGCGAGGGCCTTGCCGATATCTCCAAACGAAACCGTGAGCGTGTAGACGATATTGGAGAACACGAGGCTCGCGACCCAGCCGGCAAGCACAAACTGCAGGGGGTTGTCGCACTGGATGCCAAAGAACAGAATGTCGCCCGCGCACACGAGCGTTGCCTGCAGCAAGGCCAGACCGCCAAAGAACAGATAACGGCCCAGGTAGATCTCGTGCAGGCGCACGGGGATGAGTTCGTTGATGAGCTCATCGTCAACCGAGACCTTCATCATGGCCGCCAGAACAATCGAGCCCACCCACAGCGACAAAATCGTGTAGAACGGCGCCATGGCCGAGCCGTAGTTGCGGATCGGATAGACCGGCTTGCGATCGAGCGCAACGGGGCCGGAAAGCGACACGGCGAGGCCATCGGGGTCGTTGCCGATCATCGTCTTGATCGTGGCCAGATCGTCCGACATAAGGGCACCGTCGAGCTCGTCCTTGAACGCGCTAATCTTGTCCGATGCCTCACCCAGCTGATCGGAAGCCTTGTTGACGAGCCTTGCAGCCTTGGAGAGACCCTTCGCGAGCGAACCAGAGGCGTCGGTCAGACCGCTCACGGCGCTATCTAGGTCACCCGAGATACCGTTCAGGGAATCCAGAACGCCCGAAATGGTCTTCTTGAGCTCCTTGGCCTTAACCGAGAACGTAGAATCGTAGTCGGACTTGGCACCCGAGATACCCGCCTTGGCATCGGCGATGGCCTGGTCGACCTCGGCACGCGAGCTGTTGACCTCGGCCATGCTGTTCGTGAGCGACGTCGCGATGTTCGTCAGCTCATTGGCATTGTTGCGGTACTCCGCCGCGGTTTTGTCAAGCTCAGCAGCCGCGTCCTCAAGCCCTGCCTTGAGCTTATCGTTACTCACCTGGCCAGCAAGACTACGGAGCTCATTCGCCGTGGCATCAATCTCGTCGGCACGGTTCTTGAGTGACGCTGCGCCATCGTTGAGCTGACGCACCGTAAGATTGACATGCAGGTTTGCAGCGTCGAATGCCTTTGCGAGCTCGGTAGAAACGTTATCGAACGAACCTGCGCTCCCATCAATAGCGGCATCGATTGCATCGCTGGCGGACTTGAGCGCTTGCTCGGAATCGGCAATACCGCTCTCGGCATGCTGCATGAGCTGCTTCACCGACTCCTCGGTCGATCCGGACTGTTTGAGCATGCCGCCCGCCGATGTCAGTGAATCGGACGTAGAACTCAAAATGCCCGCAAGCGACGTTGCACTGGCCTGAACGTCCTGCAGGTCCTGGACCGAATCGCCCAGCGTCGAGGACAGATTGGCGATAAAGTTGCTCACCTGGTCGGTGCTCATATAGTCGAGCAGGCTGGACACGGTCTTAAGGCCGATGGTCGTGATGGTCTTGGTAAAGGTCTCGTTGACCTGACTCTGGACGGCGCTCGAACCCTTTTCAGTCACGATCTGCGCGATGGCGTTGGCCTTCTGATTCTCATAGAACTCGATATCGGCGTGCTTCACCTCGGTCGAGAAAAGCGTCATCATGTCGGCGCTAAACGTTTTAGGGATAACGACGGCAGCGTAGTACGCGCCCGACTTAACGCCCTCAATCGCCTTATCGCGGTCGTTGAGGACGACCCAGTCGAAGTTCTCGTTGCCGCGCAGGGTGGAGGTTACGTTTTCGCCCACGTTGACCTCGACGGGAATCAGATCGCTCTCGTAGCCCTCGTCGGTGTTGACCACGGCGATCTTGAGATTGCCGGTGTTGCCATACGGATCCCAGCTTCCGGCGATGTTAAACCACGCGTACAGGCACGGCACGATAATGAGACCCATCACGACAATCAAGCCAATCACGGAGCGAGACACGTTTTGGACATCGCGCTTAAACAGGTGCAGGATGTTTTTCATTTATGCCTCACCTCCTTTGGAGTGCTTGCCAAGCGGGGTGGTGTCCCCGTCGTTTCCGTTTACGTTGTCAACGCCGTCGGCATCATGAGCTTTACGATGCGCACCGGTATGCGGCAGACGGCTCGTGGGCTGTTCGCTGTCCTTGGTGCCCCGCTCGCTGGCGTTGAGACCAAACATGCGACGGGCAGCAGGAATGGCGGCCGTGTGCTCGCGCATCTCGCGACGCAGGTCCTCATCCGAAAGCGCCGAGATACGCATCTGGGTATTGAGGCTCGCACGGATGTACTCGATGTTGATGAGCCAGCCACAGATGGCGATGACCGAAATGATCCAGATAACAAGCAGGATGATCTTGCCGTTATTGTCGATATCGAGCACCGTCGAAAGTACAAAGAGCAGGACCTGGACGCCTACCACGGCGGCAAAACCGCCCTTGATGTAGTACGGGTAGCGATGCTCAAACGCCACGGCATGATCGAGCAGCTCGCGACGGTACGAATCCGAATCGAGCATGACGCGCATGGCCGTGCGCAGCGAATAGCGCTGGCGCGGCAGGTCGTTGGACTCGCAGATCATGAGGCCCGTCGTGGAAAGCTGCTTATCAAAGAGCAGATTGAGGTTGAGCAGCAACGGGCGCAGCTGCAGACCGATAAAGAGCGCCACGATCAGGAACACGCCCAGGATGCACAGGTTGAACAGGTAGTTGAACGAATACATGCCACCGACGGTCTCGCGCAGCAGGTTGATGCCATAGGTGAAGGGCAGCAGCGGATGCAGCCATTGGAAGAAGCCGGGCATCATCTCAATGGGATACATGCCCGACGAACCGGGGATCTGCACAATGACGAGGATGACGCCGATTGCCTTGCCGATATGCTTAAAGGTGGTGGACAGCGCATAGATGATGTTGACGTAAGTGAACGAGATAGCGATGCCGCCCAGCACAAAGAGCAGCGGATTGACGCACTGAACGCCAATGACCAGGTCGCCCACCGTAACGATAATGGCCTGGAACGCACCCAGGATCACCATCAGCAGCCAGCGGCCAAAGTAGCCCTGACGCGCCGTAAAGCTACCGATGCCCTCGCGGTCGACCTCGAGCTTGTAGATAGCGATGAGCACATAGCCGCCTACCCACAGCGCCAGATTGGTGTAGAAGGGCGCGATGCCCGAGCCAAAGCTCTTGACCGGATAGATTGACTTGGACGTCAGCTCAACCGGAGATGCCATGAAATCTGCCACGTCATTGACGTCGACGTCCATGAGGTCGGCTAACTCGCCCATAGACTCAGAGGTCTGCAGCGCCGCAATGTCATTAGCGGCGGTCGCGAGCTTGTCCTGAACCTTGGCAAGGGAGGCATCGGTTTGGGACAGCGTGGTCTTTGCCTGCTTGAGCGTGGCGTCGAGCTGCGCCAGCGTGCCGCGCGCGCTCGCTATCGTGGGGGTCATACCCGATACAATGCCGGTCAAATCGCCCGAAACGGCGGCAAAGGAGTCAAGCGCGCTCGAAGCCTTCGGCAGCGCGTTCTGCCCCAGATCGGTCTGAGCCTGACCGAGGTTAGCCGTACCGGTCTTAATTGCCGTGTTGAGTGCGTTGCTCGCGTTCGAGATTAGCGTAGCGTCGTTTGCCATGGCGCGCGACTGTGCAGAAAGGCCATCCTTGATGCTCTGCAGCTTCTGGTTTTGCTCGCGAAGCGAATCGATGGTCGATACAATGCGCGCGTCAATTTCCTCGGAACCTGTCGACGTGTCATTGACGAGAATCTCCAAGTGCCCGATAACGGCCTTATTGTGATCGATCGTCGCTTGGAGAGACTCGAGCGAGTTGTCGATGCGGGTGGTCGTAGATGTGACCGTACCCGTCAGCTTGCCAATCGCAGCGTTCGCGGAGGCTGACGTCTTGGTGAGCGCAAGGCTGCCCTCCGAAAGTGCCTTGGAGAGCGAGGTGATGGACTTGCCAGCCGTGGTGCGAGCTTCGCCCAGCAAATCATTACCCTGAGCGATTGCCTGCGTTAGCGAAGGCGCCTGTCCCTGCAGGCCCGCCAACGCAGCATCGGCCGAAGCAATCGAGCTGCTTGTCTTGTCGATGGCGGTGTTCATGTCGCCGATGGAATCACGTACTTCGCCCAGGGTATCAGACGCTTCGGACACCGAACCAGCCAGCGAATCCTGGGTCTGGGTCGCTTTGTCCTTTAAATCGACTCCGGCATCTTTCGCGATTCCGGCAACAGTCTCGCCCACCGTAGAGACAAATTCCGAGTTGATCTGCTCCTCGATGGTATTGGCGCCAGTGTCGGTGACCTTGGGCGCAATAGCGCTCTTCTTCTCATTGACGTAGTACGTGAGCTTGGGCTGATGGTAATTGCCGTCGAGCATTGAGACAAGATTGTCAGAGAAGTTCTTGGGGATCACGATGGCAGCGTAATATTCACCGCTCTCGACGCCCTCTTTAGCATCGGCGGCCGAATCGACGAAGGTCCAGCCCAGCTGATCGTTCTCTTTGAGCTGGTCGACAACCTTGTCGCCCGCATTGAGCTCGCCCACCAGGTCGTTTTGGGTGCCCCGATCGTTGTTGGCGATGGCAATCTTGATGCCCTGGGTGTTTCCGTACGGATCCCAGTTGGCCACGATGTTGTACCAGGCATACAGCGAGGGAATAACGCACACGCCAAGGGTAACCACCAAGGCGACGGGGTTCACAAGCAGTCGCTTAATGTCGCGCTTAAATATCGCAAAGGAGACCTTTGCATTGGATAGTTTGCTGCCGAGACTCACGCTTGGACCATCCATCCTGTCGTTGAATCGAATCGTACTATCGACAACCATTGTACGGAGGCGCTTTAGTGCCTCACGGCACAATGGTGCTGAGTTTTGCGGGTAGCAATATACTACGAAGATGAGTTAGCGTACAGATGTACAGTATCCTAAATTTCAGCAGGTCACAAAACCACAACCCGCACAAATTATCAATCCGACTAGTCATTGGGGACGTTCTTAAACGACTAATCAAACAAAAACGTGCCCAACGACTAGTTTGGACCACGGAAACGCCGATGTTTTGGCGCAGACAGCGAAAGCCCGCCAGAGCGAGCAAGGTGCCTTGAAACGAGGCGGCATTGACCTTCTGGTCATGCCGCCGAAGTTGAAAGGCAGATTGCCGCTCTGGCGGGCTTGCAGCGTCGACAGTTTACGGCGTTTGGTAAAACGCCGTAACTACATAAGGTTGCAGACAGCCGCCGCGAAGGCAACGGGGTCCTCGGGGAGGATGCCCTCGACCAGCAGGGCCTGGTCATAGAGCAAACCGGAGTACTGCTTGATCTTGTCGGCGTCGCCTGCCTTCTGGGCAGCGACAAGCTTGGCAAAGACCGGGTGCTTGGCGTTGAGCTCGAGCACGCGCTGGCTCTTGGGCATACCATCGGGCGCTCCCTCGGGACCCTTCTGGAGCACCTTCTCCATCTCGAGCGAAAGCGGGCCCTCGGTGGTGATGCACGCGGGAGCATCGGTCAGGCGCGCAGAGACGGCGACCTTCTCGACCTTGTCGCCGAGCGCCTCCTTCATGGCGCTAAAGAGGTCCTCGTTCTCCTTGGTGGCGTCCTCGGCCTCCTTCTTCTCATCCTCGGTCGCCAGGTCAAGATCACCGGTCGCGACGTTCTTGAGCTCCAGATGACGATCCTCGACCTCGGGCTCGGCACCGTCGGCCACAGCCTTCTCGGCAGCCTCGCGGGCAGCATCGTCCTCGTAGATCTTGGGCATATCGGCGGCAACGTACTCACGCATAGCCTGGAACGTGAACTCATCCACATCCTGCGTCAGCAGCAGCACGTCATAGCCGCGGTCGAGCACGCCCTTTACCACGGGCATCTTGGCCAGACGCTCACGCGAGTCACCGGCGGCGTAGTAGATGGCCTTCTGATCCTCGGGCATGCCCTTGGCATACTCGGCCAGGGTAATCATCTTCTGTTCCTTGGCAGACCAGAACAGCAACAGGTCGGCGAGCTCATCGGCCTTCATGCCATAGCTCGAGTAGATGCCGTACTTAAGGCCGCGGCCAAAGTTCTCAAAGAACTTCTCGTAGGCCTCGCGGTCGTTGTCACGCATATCCTCAAGGTCAGCGGTGATCTTCTTTTCCACACGCTTGGCGATGGCCTTGAGCTGACGGTTCTGCTGCAGCGTCTCACGCGAAATATTGAGCGTCACGTCGGCAGAGTCCACGACACCGCGCACAAAGTTGTAGTAGTCGGGCAGCAGGTCGTCGCACTTCTCCATAATCAGCACGTTGGAGCTGTAGAGCGCCAGGCCCTTCTCGTAGTCCTTGCTGTACAGATCGAACGGGGCGCGGCCCGGCACAAACAGCAGGGCGTCGTACTCGAGCGTACCCTCGGCGTGGAAGCTGATGGTGCGCGCAGGATTATCAAAGTCGTGGAACGTGGACTTGTAGAACTCGTCGTAGTCCTTCTGCTCGACATCGGAGCTGCGCTTTTTCCAGATCGGTGTCATTGAGTTGACGGTCTCGAGCTCCTGGTAGTCCTCGTACTCGGGCTTGTAATCGTCGCCGGCGTCCTCGGGCTTGGGTTTCTGGCGGCTCTTGGACACCATCATCTGAATCGGGTAGCGCACATAGTTGCTGTACTGCTGAATCAGGCTCTTGAGGCCCCACTCCGTCAGGAAGCGATCGTAGGTCTCGGCCTCGCCGTCGGCATCGAGCTTCTCGTTCTCGCGCAGCGTCAGGATGACATCGGTACCGTGCTCGGCGCGCTCGCCATCTTCGATGGTGTAACCCTCAAGACCATCAGACTCCCACACGTGAGCGGTGTCCTCGCCATAGGCGCGGCTCACGACCTTCACGTGGCTGGCGACCATAAAAGCCGAGTAGAAGCCCACGCCAAACTGGCCGATGATGTCGACATCCGAACCCTGCTGCTCGGCGTTCTCGGTCTTAAACTCCTCGGAGCCGGAATGGGCGATGGTGCCCAGATTGCGCTCGAGCTCCTCGGCGGTCATGCCAATGCCGTTATCCGAGATAGTAATGGTGCGGGCATCTTTATCAAAGGAGACGCGAATAGCCAGGTCGCCCTGGTCGATCTTGACGCTCGGATCCTGCAGGCTCTTAAAGTTGAGCTTGTCGACGGCGTCGCTCGCGTTAGAGATAAGCTCGCGCAGGAAGAT